>NZ_AJZR01000012.1:0-2500 GCF_000271925.1 Capnocytophaga sp. oral taxon 412 str. F0487
GTACCTTTGCACCCGCAAAAGAGGATAGTAATGCCTCTGGAGCGGAAAGAACAACACGTACATTGACATAATGTTGTACAGCACAAAGAAAGATTTAAAGAATTGAGTGAAACCTGAAGTCAATAACTAAAAGTCGGTTAGAAGATATAAAAGATTTTAACGATGAAGAGTTTGATCCTGGCTCAGGATGAACGCTAGCGGCAGGCCTAACACATGCAAGTCGAGGGGGAAGTTACTTTCGGGTAACTGAGACCGGCGTACGGGTGCGTAACGCGTATACAATCTGCCTTTCACTGGGGGATAGCCCGAAGAAATTTGGATTAATACCCCATAGTATAGTAGTGTGGCATCACACAACTATTAAAGCCTTGGTGGTGAAAGATGAGTATGCGTTCTATTAGCTAGTTGGAGAGGTAACGGCTCCCCAAGGCGATGATAGATAGGGGTTCTGAGAGGGATGTCCCCCACACTGGTACTGAGATACGGACCAGACTCCTACGGGAGGCAGCAGTGAGGAATATTGGACAATGGTCGGAAGACTGATCCAGCCATGCCGCGTGCAGGATGACGGCCTTATGGGTTGTAAACTGCTTTTGTAAGGGAAGAATAAGGGCTACGCGTAGTTTGATGACGGTACCTTACGAATAAGCATCGGCTAACTCCGTGCCAGCAGCCGCGGTAATACGGAGGATGCGAGCGTTATCCGGAATCATTGGGTTTAAAGGGTCTGTAGGCGGGCTGGTAAGTCAGAGGTGAAAGCGCTTAGCTCAACTAAGCAACTGCCTTTGAAACTGTTGGTCTTGAATGGTTGTGAAGTAGTTGGAATGTGTAGTGTAGCGGTGAAATGCTTAGATATTACACAGAACACCGATAGCGAAGGCATATTACTAACAATTAATTGACGCTGATGGACGAAAGCGTGGGGAGCGAACAGGATTAGATACCCTGGTAGTCCACGCTGTAAACGATGGATACTAGCTGTTTGGAGTAATCTGAGTGGCTAAGCGAAAGTGATAAGTATCCCACCTGGGGAGTACGTTCGCAAGAATGAAACTCAAAGGAATTGACGGGGGCCCGCACAAGCGGTGGAGCATGTGGTTTAATTCGATGATACGCGAGGAACCTTACCAAGGTTTAAATGGGGACTGACAGGGGTAGAGATACCTTTTTCTTCGGACAGTTTTCAAGGTGCTGCATGGTTGTCGTCAGCTCGTGCCGTGAGGTGTCAGGTTAAGTCCTATAACGAGCGCAACCCCTGCCATTAGTTGCTAACGAGTTAAGTCGAGCCCTCTAATGGGACTGCCGGTGCAAACCGAGAGGAAGGTGGGGATGACGTCAAATCATCACGGCCCTTACATCTTGGGCTACACACGTGCTACAATGGCCGTTACAGAGAGCAGCCACTGCGTGAGCAGGCGCGAATCTATAAAGACGGTCACAGTTCGGATCGGAGTCTGCAACTCGACTCCGTGAAGCTGGAATCGCTAGTAATCGGATATCAGCCATGATCCGGTGAATACGTTCCCGGGCCTTGTACACACCGCCCGTCAAGCCATGGAAGCTGGGAGTACCTGAAGACGGTCACCGCAAGGAGCTGTTTAGGGTAAAACTAGTGACTGGGGCTAAGTCGTAACAAGGTAGCCGTACCGGAAGGTGCGGCTGGAACACCTCCTTTCTAGAGAAGACCGATTAAATTATTAATGGTTAATTATTAACGATTAAAGGACTAATGGTATATTTGATTCTTTAAATCTTGCTGTCAACAAAAAAATAAGGTACAGAGTAATTGATAGAGAGGAAGAAATCTCTTATCTCTTACCTTTTACCTAAAAGAACAAAGTCTCATAGCTCAGCTGGTTAGAGCGCTACACTGATAATGTAGAGGTCGGCAGTTCGAGTCTGCCTGGGACTACAAGAAGCTAAAGAAGGAAATTTCTAGGAGTGAGCTGGAGGAAGAATCCTCTTACCTCTTACCTCATATCTCTTACCTAGAGACAGGGGGAATTAGCTCAGCTGGCTAGAGCACCTGCCTTGCACGCAGGGGGTCAAGGGTTCGAATCCCTTATTCTCCACAAACACTCCCTAAAACCCCCTCTCCTTTGGAGAGGGTTAGGGTGAGGGTGAGGAAGCAGTACATTGACATATTGGGATAAAGAGCATAAGAGATCAATAAGGATTTATTGATCATCTAACGAAATATTAAAAAGAATCAAAGAGAACGAGAGGTACCTAGATAATTGTCAATTATCAATTGTTAATTGTCAATTGACTAGGACTACAAGCGCGAAAAGTTATGTAAGGGCGTATGGGGGATGCCTAGGCTCTCAGAGGCGAAGAAGGACGTGATAAGCTGCGAAAAGTTGCGTGGATTGGCACATACGATATGATACGCAAATATCCGAATGGGGCAACCCAGTACATTGAAGATGTACTACATCGTAAAGATGGGCAAACCCGCTGAACTGAAACATCTAAGTAGGCGGAGGAGAAGAAAACAAAA
>NZ_AJZR01000012.1:5000-24394 GCF_000271925.1 Capnocytophaga sp. oral taxon 412 str. F0487
GTACGAAACCCGCCACAAGATGAGA
Organism: Capnocytophaga sp. oral taxon 412 str. F0487; assembly: GCF_000271925.1. NCBI lineage: Bacteria > Pseudomonadati > Bacteroidota > Flavobacteriia > Flavobacteriales > Flavobacteriaceae > Capnocytophaga > Capnocytophaga sp. oral taxon 412. Next base: position 5,026 of record NZ_AJZR01000012.1, read on the forward strand.
TTTCTTTTAAGGGTCGTGGGAGATGACCACGTTGATAGGTTACAGGTGTAACGGTGGTAACATCATAGCCGAGTAATACTAATCACCCGTAGACTTTTCGCGCAGTATTCTTTTTTATAGATAAGAGTTAAGAGATAAGAAGTAAGAAAGTGTAATACTACTTATGTTTTATCAATTATTAATCTCTTAAGAAGTTAGTTAAGATATGTTTTTTATCCCTATATGTTAAAAAAATAAGGTTACAGGCACTAGGTTATAGGCATCAGGGATTCCCCTGAAACCTAACCCCTGACCCCTGACACCTAAAAGATTTAAGGTGGTTATAGTCAAAGGTCTCACCTCTTACCATTCCGAACAGAGCAGTTAAACCTTTTAGCGCAGATGGTACTACACTTGTTGTGGGAGAGTATGTCGCCGCCTTCTTATAAAGAGCAATTCAGTAATGAGTTGCTCTTTTTTTATTTGCTTATTTCTAATAATGCAAAAAAAATAAGGAGTTTTACTCCTTATTCTACAATCTCTATATCTACTTGTATCAATCCTTTGTTTTTATTGTCAGTGATTTCCATAAAGGCGCGCTTGGAGAGGTCGAGCTCTCTCCCTTTGGTAAAGGGGCCTCTATCAGTAACAGTAACAACTACTGATTTGCCATTTATGCGATTGGTAACCTTTAGTTGAGTACCAAAAGGCAACGACGGGTGTGCCGTGGTGAGCTTGCTATTGCTAAATACAGCCCCACTAGCAGTTTTTCTTCCATTGAACTTATCGTGATAATAGGTAGCTGTTACATTAGTTTTATATACGCCTGTTTTTATATTCGCAGTCTTTTTTGTAACTGCTTTTTTTCCGTGAGGATATCTATGGCTATCTACAGTGCTACAAGCCTGTAAAGCTAATAGTCCTATAAGGCATATTGCTATTTTCAAAAAGTTACTCTTCATATATTTTCTTTTTTAGTTTATGTTTCTTTTCTAAAAGTAAACGATGCTTTACTATTGCAAAGCATCGTTTTTATATTACTTAAATGCTTTATAAGTTACCTACTTTTAGTACCCAAATGTTAGAGTTTTTAAATTCAGGACGTTTCAGCAAGTTGAGCAATGTTTCACCTGCTTCTCCGCGCGATTCATAAGCTCTATCAATATAGATATAGTGCATACCATTTTCTTTATTCTTAAATGTGAATACTTTGATACCTAAATTCTCTATATCTCGTCTCATTTGGTAAGCTCCTTTAGGATTTTGGAATACTCCTGCAATCACATAATAACCTTGTGATATACCCTCTATTTTCGGGTCTTCTACCACTCTTATGCGCTTGTCTAATTCTTCTTGAACAGTAGGTGTTTTAGTTGTTGTTTTAGGAGTTTCTACCGTAGGTGTTTTCGTTTCTGTTACCGTAGGAGTTACTACCTTAGGTGTTGGAGGTGTTACTACAGTAGGTTCAGGAGGAGTAGTCTTAATTGGTTTCTTAATGTGATGTTTGCCACCAAACTGATAAGAAACTACCACATCATAACTACCACCCAATTCAGCTACATAGTTAGCAATGGTTTGTTCGTAGCCAAATCCTACGCTCAAGTGGTTAGTCACGTTGAAGCCTAAGCCACCGAAAGCTCCATATTTTTGGTCATAACCGGCGTAAGCCCAACCCAGAGGAACGTCCAACATCACGTGTCCGCCCATTTGAAAATTATCTTTGGTTCTCTTAGCCTTAGCATATATACTGAAAAAACCATCTTCTAAGAAATCACTGCGAGAATCCAATTCTTTGCGATACATCACGTGAGCGGTGAGCGATTTTTCATTAAAAGGCACAGCCATTTCTCCTGCCGAAAACGAATAGTCTAAGAGGTTCTCCGCGGTAATACCAAAATGCCAGAAGTTAAAGTTTACGTCTACCCCTGGTTGTAAGTTGATGATACTCGTAGGTTTCGCATTCTCTATCAAGGGGTCTTGCACGTTTACGCGCACTTTATTTCTGTCGATACTACTGCGGGCAAACACTACGTTTAGCCCTAAGCGCAAAAAGTTATCATCTGATATCTCTACTTGGTGTACGTAGTTCCCTAGTATACCTATATTGGCAAATATACCTGCTGTACGTTGGAAAACCAACCCGTGTGCCATATTGTTGCCATCGTAGTAATCATTCTTTCTACCTGCATCGCCACCCCACTTCTTGCCATAAGAGAGCCCAAAGGTATTGAACTTATCTTCCTTAAAGCCCATCCACTGGTTGCGATGAAAGAAGGTAATTTGCGACTCATTCTTGCTAAATATTGGAAACGCAGGGTTCATTAGGTAGGTGTTGTATTTTACAGCCGTATGTCCAGGCATTTCGTAGGGTAGGTAATTACCATCACTTTGTGCAAATAAAAACTGAACACTAAGCGCCAACACTGTTATCGTTATGTTATGTACTATCTTCATCGTCAATTCTTATTTAAGTATTGTAATGGTTCCTTTCTTATCCACGCTTCTCGTTTCGCCGTTTTCGGTAATCTCACCTTTGAGGGTATAGATATAGATAAGCGCACGCTTGCCAAGGTCATTGAAAGTACGCTCATCAGGCCAATTATTTTGGTAGTTGTTTGTCGAGAGTACTTCTTTACCTTCTTGTGAGTATATCGTTACCTTCACTTTTGGAGTGAGGTATACCGACGGTATTTCCCACTTATCGTTAATGCCATCGCCGTTAGGAGTTACTACATTAGGCACTTCCACCACTTGGTAGATATTCAGTTCAAAAGGCAATATGTTCTCGCCTGCTGCCACGCACGACTCCTCTTTCAGTGTATAAGAACCCGACATATCCTCAGAGGTTACCTCCAAAGTTGTGCCGTATTTCACCGTGCCGTCATCTTTTGTCCAGCTGAATTTATTACCTCCTTCGGCAACTAATCTATCACCTATACGCACGTCGAACTTGCGCTCACGTGCTGTACTGGTTTGGTATACTTGTTTCACAGGAGCAGTGCCTTGACTGTCGCGCATTAAACTCAATTTCAAACCGCCTACTTGGTAGTTCTTCACTTGTATATGAGCGCGTTTAGGGCAACCGCCGTTGTTAATTTCTAAATAGTATTCGCCTATTTCGTTCACGCTTGCCGTAGGGTTTTCACTGCCTATGGGAGTGTCGTTAGTGTAATTGGCACTCGTTACTTTCTTCCATACGTATGAAAAACTATCGGCTACTGATGAGTTAGGGTCGAAGCTATCAGCAGCTACGGTAAGACTAATAGTACCTTCTTGACAAAGGTATACTGTTCCTTTCGCACCGTCAGCCGACGATATTTCAAAATCGGGGATAGGAGTAAAGGCTACCGGTTTTTCGTCCGAAGTCTTGATAATCGTGCCATAACTAACCCGCACAGAATATTTAGCCGATTCTGAGTTGCCTGCGCGCGACACGACAAACTGTTGTCGGGTTTCGCCTGGCACATCGTTGCTGTCTTTTTGCCATTGGAAGTTAAAGAATTGGTAATCTATTTTCTTTACTTCCACCTGTTCTCCACTACTGCTTAGCTGCACAGTTATCTTTTGTACTTCAAGAGTGGTTTGCGTACGGGTTTCACAGTTGGTAGATGCTACCGTTCCTACTCTCACGCCTTTAATATCAGCAATGGTTTCAAAGTAAATAGGGGTAAGGATGATACTTGTACCACAACTACCGCCATCGGTGATTTTTGCTTCATATACGTCAGCCGATACAGGCGTATCAGTAACTGTGTATTCCACACCCGTAGCACCTGTTATTACGGTGCCGTTTTTCTTCCATTCCACAGTAGGGTTGGTCATATTGTGCGATATTTTCAGTATCGTAGTTTTTGCAGGGTAGTAAATCTCCCGAGTGTTCATATCTTCCGCCCAACGTGCTGTGATAACGGTACGCTTTGCCACTACCGAGTTAGATGTAGCGGGGCAACCTCCACCCGTACCGCCTATGGTAGCGTAATACACTCCTGTGGCAGTTACTCCATATTGGGTCATTCCTACCCCTTGCGCTATCTGTGCGCGGTCTTTAAACCAAGTGTAAGTAGCCGTAGGGTCGGCACCAGTGGTAACCGTGAGCGTATACACTTCTCCACAGAAATCCACATTGTCTACACTGTTGTTAATGCGCAACGCATTGCTGTCCTGCAACTGGATATCTAATACATTCGATTCAGGAATGGCAGGAAACCCCGAAGCCGTTATTTTCAAGCGGTATTTGCCGTTTTGGGTAGCGCTGTTAAGGGTGATTTCTTGCGTGGTATTGATATCGGTAAATGCACCGCCCGTTTCTCTTTGCCATTGGAAAGTGAAAAACGAATAGTCGCTCGGGTCTATTGCAAGCTCAGTAGCACCCGATACGGCTGTGATTTTGTCTACCGTGAGGTCTATGCTGTTCGTCTCGCAGGGCTGATAAGAAGTTTTAGGCTTGATGCTCACCTTGAAGCTATCAGGAGCTTTAAGTTCGTACTCCTCTGTTTCTACCGTCGAGGCACAACTGCCCGTTTGGGTTACTTGGGCTTTGTATTTGCCTGCGCTGGTTGCCACATAAGTATTGGCAGTTTGCCCCGGTATTTCCACCCCGTCCTTAAACCATTTGTACGAAGGATTTTGGGCAGTGGTGTTTACGCTGAGGGTACGCTGTTTGTTGGGCAACAACACATTGCCCCCCGTGGTAGTAATGTTAGCTTTAATAGCATCTTTATGTTTTATTTCTATTTCATTGGAGCGAACGCCACAACCACCTCCGTCGCCTATTTGTACGCGGTATTTACCTGGCAAGTTATTGGGGGGCGACACCACATAGGTAGCCACCCCGTTAGTTTCGCCCAACTTAGTATTGTCGCGATACCACGAATAAGTATCGGTACCCGCAGGGGTAGCCGTAAGGGTAAAACTCTCTGAGCTACATATCTCAGTAGCAGAACTGCTAAGCACTAACGACTGTCCTCCTCCTTTTATTCTTACGTTAATATTATTGGATTTGGAAATGTTTTGGTCAGAATTCGTACAAGCTCCATAATCAATATAAACTCTATAAGTTCCCTCTTCACTTACTGTTATTTTTGGACCTGTCTGTCCATTTATTCTTACACTATTATTACCTCCAATATCACTTTTATACCAAACATAATTATAATCTGAAATATTATTGCTTGCTGTTGTGAATATTTGGGTTACAGATATTTCTGTAGTTTGTCCAGGGCAAAGGTTTACATTACCTGAAGGTACTGTTTTTACAGATCCTGTTGCATTTATAAAATTACCCTCAAACTCTTCCTTACCGCTTAGTTCACCTATAACAATTACTTCACTTGCTGGATTAGTTGAGCGAAGACGAATTCTATATTTTTTACCATTTAGAGTCTTAGGAAAAGTTAGATAAGCATCAAAAAATAGAACATTATTTATTGTTTTCCCTTTTGGAATACCATCAGTCTCATAAGGTAATACAGTAGGATTATTGAAACTTCCGTTAGCATCTGATAGTTCAAATATATATTTATTATCCGCATTTGGAAGAGGAGGAGACCAACGAACTTTAACTCTAAATCCTGAAGTAGTTTTAGTACCATCAGGATTAGTAACGATGACTTTTCCGTTATAATTGGGAGTAACACAGAAACTGGTATTAAAATTACTCTTTGCGTGTAGTAATTTATTTTGCTGAGCTTGTACCCCCTCAATACCAAAGAAGTATAAAAGCAGAAAAACACTTATGTATTTAAAAAAATTGCTTACTTTCATTTTAAAATACGAATTAAAACATTGCTAAAAATACTATAAATCATACCCACTGGGTACTATACACGGTGCAAAGATACGAAAAAGAAATATCTACACAAAATTAATTGTCCATTTTTTTTACACTCTTCTGTTACCTTTACCCAATATCTCTATCTGTTTTCTGTTATAACTCGCTGAAAATTATACACTTTTCGTTATATAATTCTCCTTCACATTCCCTATGCCATCGCGCTACTCCTGTGAAATTTTAAGCATCAATTAAGAATCTTTTAAGAATGTTTAACGCAAAGCTTACGCAGGTAAAAGCTAAAAGGTAAAACTACAACTGATATAATCCCTGCCACTACATTCCCCCTTCACGTCACCACATTCCTTTGAAGGGGGGTAGGGGGGATGTTATCAAATAAACATTACTACACTCTCCCTCTCCTTGGGAGTAATCTCCGAATAGGAGAGTATGTTATTTGGGGAGGAGGATATTAATCAAAAAAAAGGTACCCAATCTTTTGGATACCTTTTTACTGAGAACATAAATATGTTATATATCTAGTCTTTTATAAAAACATAGTCTTGTGCTTCCTTATTGTTGATAACCTCTTTAAGAATAGCTACAAAATCATTATAAGGTTCTATATCAGAAAAAAGAAGAAAAACACTATTTAAAGGTTCCCCATCATAAAATACAATTGCTTTTTCTTTAGGCATTAATTTCACGTTTTGATACGATAAAAGAGCATAGTACCCTCTTTTTCCTCCTAATGCCAAATAATACTCATCAAAAGGTTCTCCATAGTTTCGCTTTTCTATAATAAAAAGTTCTTTTGTATACATACCAGCCCCATTCATAAAACGTTTATCATAAAGTTCAAAACGATATTTCCCTATTAAGTGATTTCGATAGTGCCCATTAAGGTATGGAATATCGTATTTTGAATTATAAAAAGAAAATGAAGTAGGGTTAGGAACTGTGTTACCTGAATTTTTTATCTCTATTCTTTTAGGAATAAAAGAAGGAGCTTCAGCTACTCTTCCTACGAGAACTAATGGAAGTCTTTCTTTAGGGTCTAAAAAATATATTTTTTCTAGTTCATCAACATAGATAGATTTTAGTATATTCACATATTCTTTATATGCTTCATCTGTGGGAAAAACATAAAAAGAAGTTGCTGTATACTGAAGTTCACCTCCTTTATCTTCAGTATAATTCTCCATTCTCAATCGGTCATCACTATCATAAAATACTACTGTTCGTTCTTTTTCCATTAAACCGAAATGAATTCCATCAAATGTTTCTCCCTCTTTGCCTGTACAAGAATAGAATTTGTAAGGGCGTCTTATATATGATTCTCTATCTTCTTTAGGAATAAATTGTCCAACATCATAATGAGTTATAGTTGCCAAATCACTATTTACAATCATAAACTTTTTATAAAAAGCATCTAATTGTTTATTACTCTCTTCTAATGTACTAGCAATAAGTAAAATGGGGCAGGAATAATCACTCTGAAAATTCTGTACATTATAATTAATAGGAATGTGTCTTGGGATATTAAATTTCTTAAGGTCTTTATCAAATCCCAAAATAATTTGGTTAGTTTTCACGGTAGGAGTAGCGGTACCGTTACCATTATTACCGTTGCCGTTGTTATCACAGTTGCAGTCCTTGTCTTTACTACAAGACGCTAAGGCTAACCCAATAGCCAAATAGAATAAAAAATTCTTCATAATGTTGTAATTTTATATGTTATTTATGCCACAAAAGTACAACATATTTTTTAACTGTGCAATTTTTTTCAGTTAAAAGTTACTAAGAGGGTAAATATAAAATACTTGCATCTCTGTTATAGCTATAATCCCCGCCACCACATTCCCCCTTTCCGTCACTACATTCCCCCTCTCCTTGGGAGAGGGACGGGGTGAGGATCCTCTTTCTTTCGCCTCGAAACCCCGTTTTTAACATTTTTACCCTTGTTGTATTATATTATGAATCAATTATTTATATACCTCTTCTATACCAATCGTCCAAGATTCGTATAAGCTTCCTATAAGCTCTCTATAAGCTAACCCCACCCTCCTTATAGCCTTTTTTCATCAAAAAACCTTCCTCCCTTCTTCTGAAAATCTCCGTTTCCTTCCGAATCCTCCAATCTCTCCTCTAACCTGTCCGATCCGTCCATTCCTCTTGGTGGTATTATCAGTATTTTTGGCATTTCTGGCATTATTAGCATTTACCCCATTCTCTAATTTCCTCATTCTCTAATTTCCTCATTCTCTAATTTCCTCATTTCCCCATTTCCTCATTCTCTAATTTCCTCATTTCCCAATCATTCTTCATTCGCAATTATTTATTATCTTTGCCCCCGTATGAAAATCCTGATTATAGAAGACGAAAAAGAACTGCGCCTCACCCTGCGACAGTTCCTCGAACAAGAACACTTTTTGGTGGAAACAGCAAAAGACTACCCTTCGGGGCTAGCTAAACTTGCCGACTACGACTACGATTGCATTCTTTTGGACATTATGTTGCCCAACGGTAGCGGTATGCAATTGCTCGACGAGCTTAGGACGATGAAAAAGAACCATTCAGTGCTTATCATCTCGGCGAAAGACTCAGTAGAGGACAAGGTACTCGGACTCGAAAAGGGTGCTGACGATTATCTTGCAAAACCTTTTCACCTCGCCGAACTCTTGGCTCGCGTCAAATCAATTATACGGCGCAAAAACCAGCAAGGTGAGGAAGTGATTACCCTCAAAAACGTACAGCTCTTCCCCGAAACCCGTACCGTGAAGGTAGGTGATACAACGCTTACTCTCAACCGAAAGGAATACGACCTGTTGTATTACTTTATCATTCGTCCTGAACGATTGGTGGAGAAAACTACCCTTGCCGAAGCCGTCTGGGGAGACTATATCGACCAAGTGGATAGCCTCGATTTTATCTATTCGCAAATAAAGAATCTCCGCAAAAAACTCAAAACTGCAGAAGCCGAAATAGACCTCCAAGCGGTTTATGGCATTGGTTATAAATTGGTATAACTATGAAAATATCACTGAAAAACTACACCTTGCGCTACCTCACACTCACCTTTTTGCTCATCTTGGCGGTGTGGGCGGCGGTGTTCTACGCTTATATTTTAGACGAGGTGTACGACAATATCGATGACGGACTGAAAGACAAGAAGACGCTCATTATCCAAAATATCCTTCGCCACCCCGAACTGTTAAAGATAAATGAATTTGGTATCGAGGACTTTAGAGTGTACCCCTCACAAGAAGATTTCTCCGACCACAATATTCTTAGTAATGCCTTTTTCTATATGCCTTTTGATGATGAAGACGAGCCATACAGGGTACTCAAAACCAGCTTCTACGACCGCGATATGAACCCTTATACGCTTGAAATACGCACCTCTACGGTAGAAAAAGACGATTTGCTGTTCAATTTAGCCATTGCGCTGGGGGTATTGTATGTGGTGTTGGTACTCTCAATGTATCTTGTCAATCTGTTAGTTATCAATAAAATATGGAAGCCTTTTAAGGGGATACTCACAGCTATTCGCCAATATGAAGTAGGGAATAAAACCAAACTACAGCCCATCGTTACCGATGTAATTGAGTTCAACGTGTTGCACGACAATATCCAGCAAATGTGGCAACGCAACGAAGTGGTATTTGAAGAACAGAAAGTGTTTATTGAGAACGCTTCACACGAATTGCAAACACCCTTAGCTATTACCCTTAACAAATTAGAACTATTAACCGATGACCCTTCACTGACCGAAAAGCAATTAGTTCAGCTTAGCGAAGTCAAGCAGTCACTAATGCGAATGACTCACTTAAACAAGTCGCTACTGATGCTCACCCGCATAGAAAATCACCAATACAAGCAAGCCGAGAACATATCGTTTCAAGAGCTCACAGCAACTATTATAGAAGATCTCAGTGATTTAATAGCTTTTAAAGAATTGAAAATTACGGTGAAAGAAGATAGTGATTTTCAAGTGGAAATGAATAAGGATTTAGCAACGGTACTCGTGTCGAACTTATTGCGCAATGCCATTAAATACACCGAAAAGGGAAGGGAGATACAAGTCCGTTTAGAAGAAAACTGTTTTCAAGTGAAGAATACTGCCAAAGACGGAATACGCTTAGACCCCAGCAAGATTTTCCAGCGCTTCCACAAAGGGCAACAGGACGCTACTTCCACCGGCTTAGGCTTAGCTATTGTAAAGTCTATCGCCGATAGTTATCAATTGCAGGTGAAGTATAGTTTTGAAGAGGAAATGCACTGTTTTACTTTAAAGAAGAAATAAAAAACAAAGGCTGTCCGAAAAACTATAACAGCATAAACTCTTCGGACAGCCTTTAATCATTAACCACTAATCATTAATCATTAATAAAATAGGGCAGTGGTCGCTATGTTTAGCCTCGGGGAGAATAAGTGCGCGCTCCATACGCTTTTCTAAGGGAGCAGATACCAAGTGATAATCGATGCGCCAACCCTTATTGTTGTTGCGAGCATTCGCGCGATAGCTCCACCACGAGTACTGATGTGCTTCTTTGTGGAAATAGCGAAAACTATCGATAAAACCACTCTTCATAAACTTATCCAACCACTCGCGCTCTATCGGAAGAAAGCCCGATACATTGGCATTTCGTATGGGGTCGTGAATGTCTATCGCCTCGTGACAGATGTTATAGTCGCCACAAATAACGAGGTTGGGTATCTTCTCTTTCAGTTTGTCTATGTACTTTTGGAAGTCAGCCATAAAAGTCAGTTTGAAGTCAAGGCGGTCAGGGTTTGTACCTGAGGGCAAGTACAGACTCATTACTGAGAGCGTCTCAAAATCGGCGCGAAGCACCCGTCCTTCCTTGTCCATATAGTCGATACCCGTACCTACTTCCACGTGCTTAGGTTCTATTTTAGAGAGTATCGCTACGCCACTATAACCTTTCTTCTCTGCACTGTGGTAATACTGATATTTATAGCCCAATTCCGAAAAAACTTCCGTAGGGATTTGGTCTTCTGTAGCTTTAATCTCTTGCAAGCACAACACATCGGGGTTAGCGCTTTTCAGCCAGTCGGCAAAGCCTTTCGTAAGCGCTGCCCTAATGCCATTTACGTTATAACTGATAATTTTCATTAGTAGCCCGTTCCTTTTTCTCCTTTTAAGATAGCAATACCGTTCGATGTACCAATGCGTTGTACCCCTAAGTTCACGTACTGCATAGCTGTTTCGTAGTCGCGTATACCTCCTGAGGCTTTTATTTTTGCCTTGTCTTGCACACATTCTTTCATTAGTTTCACATCAGCAAGGGTAGCCCCTCCTGAGCCAAATCCTGTAGAGGTCTTTACAAAGTCCGCTTTAGCATCAAGAGCCATACGGCAAGCCAAGCGTTTTTCTTCGTCAGTGAGGTAGCAGGTTTCGAGGATTACTTTTAGCACTCTATTCTCACCTACACAGCGTTTCAGCGATATAATTTCGTCTAACACTTTGTTCACTTCACCAGATTTTAACAAGCCTACGTTTAGCACCATATCAATCTCGTCGGCACCATCGGAGAGAGCTTCACCCGTCTCAAAGTATTTTGCTTTAGCCGACATTGCTCCTAAGGGGAAGCCTACCACGCTACACACCTTGATATCAGTGCCTGCTAAAAATTTCTTAGCTGTTGCTGCATAACAGCTATTCACACATACCGAATAAAAATCGTACTCCACTGCTTCTTTGCAAAGGGTCTCAATATCCGCAATGGTAGCCGTTGCTTTTAGAAGTGTGTGGTCAATTAGTTTGTTTAATTCCATATTGTTTTAGTTAAAAGTTAAAACTGAAAAGAGTCCAACCGATTCTTTTCTATTTGTCAATTCTTATTTGTTCTTACACTCGTGTTATTACAACTTTCTTTTTAACAGTTGTAAGTAAAGGGAAGTCTAACGCACTTACTTCTGTTTGAAATCTTACAATTTCCGCCTGCGTAGCTCTAAATATTTTTGGCAAAGGTAGATATTTTTTTTCTAACAACAAAGATAGTAATGTGAATCTAAGAATTAAAAAGAGTGATTATCTCTGATTTACAATATTGTGATTGCTTTTGCGTCACATCACTCGTCATTTATCATTCGTTATTTCTTCCCTTTTCCGTCACACTCCCCCCCTAGTGCCTATTCCCTAAGACCCCACACCACCCCATTTTCTCATTTCCAAATTTGCTAATTCTCTAATTTTTCTTCCCCTTTTCCGTCGCTCTCTACTCGTCACTACCCCCCCCTCTCCTTGGGAGAGGGACGGGGTGAGGATTCTCTTTCTTTCGCATCGAAACCCCGTTTTTACCATTTTTAGCCTTGTTGTATTATATTATGAATCAACTATTTATATACCCTTCCTATACCAATCGTCCAAGATTCGTATAAGCTTCCTATAAGCTCTCTATAAGCTAACCCCACCCTCCTTATACCCTTTTTTCACCAAAAATCCTCCCAACTCACTTTTTATATTTTTCGTTTTCCTCCGATAACTCAGACCAGTCCAATTTGTCCGACAAGTCAGACTCGTCAAAAAACCTTTTTTATCACTACCCATTTGCTAATTTCCAAATTTCCTAATTCTCTAATTCTCTAATTTTCTCATTTTCTAATTTTATTTATCTATTATAAAATTTGCTCATTAATAAATTAATTCATACCTTTGCACCCTTGATTCGATATTAAAATTATGGCAGAAGAATTATATAACGAACAACAAAATTCAGCTGAATATTCGGCAGACAATATCCAATCCCTTGAAGGAATGGAACACGTGCGTATGCGCCCCTCAATGTACATCGGCGATGTGGGTACGCGCGGGTTACACCACCTTGTATACGAGGTGCTCGATAACTCTATCGACGAAGCGCTCGCAGGCTATTGCGATACTATTTCGGTAACCATTAATGAGGATAATTCTATCACCGTGGAAGACAACGGTCGCGGTATCCCAGTAGATGTCCACAAGAAAGAAGGCGTTTCTGCCCTTCAAGTGGTAATGACTAAAATCGGTGCCGGAGGTAAGTTCGACAAGGGTTCTTATAAGGTATCAGGTGGTTTGCACGGGGTAGGAGTTTCCTGTGTAAATGCCCTTTCCGACCATCTTACTGCTACCGTATACCGCGACGGCAAAATATGGCAACAAGAGTACCAACGCGGGGTAGCGATGTACCCTGTAAAACAAGTGGGCGACACCGATAAACGCGGTACTAAGGTTACTTTTCACCCCGATGAAGTAATTTTTGAACAAACTATTGAATATAAATATGATACCCTCGCAGCCCGTATTCGCGAGCTCGCTTATTTAAATAAAGGAATTACTATTACCCTTACCGACCTTCGCAACAAAGACGAAAAAGGTAACTTTATCACCGAAAAATTCTATTCACAAAACGGACTAAAAGAATTCGTTAAATTCCTCGATGGCAACCGTATGCCTATCATCGGAAACGTGATAGCTATGGACGGAGAAAAGAACGGTATCCCTGTGGAGGTCGCTATGATTTACAACGATTCATATAACGAGAACCTACACTCTTACGTCAATAATATCAATACTTCCGAAGGAGGTACTCACTTGCAAGGTTTCCGTATGGGGCTCACTCGTACCCTCAAAGCCTATGCCGATAAATCAGGCTTGCTCGAGAAGATGAGTAAAGATAAAAAGAACCCTGTGGAGATTGAAGGTGATGACTTCCGTGAAGGGCTTACCGCTGTCATTTCGGTAAAAGTAGCCGAACCTCAATTCGAAGGACAGACAAAAACCAAACTCGGTAACCGCGAAGTAACCTCAGCCGTATCTCAAGCCGTAGGGCAAATGCTCGAAGATTATCTCGAAGAAAATCCTAACGATGCCAAAACCATTGTCGAGAAAGTGATTTTGGCTGCTCAAGCACGTCAAGCAGCACGCAAAGCTCGTGAGATGGTACAGCGCAAGAGCGTAATGAGTGGTGGCGGTCTTCCTGGTAAACTCGCCGACTGTTCTGAAGAAGATCCAGAAAAATGCGAACTTTTCCTTGTCGAAGGAGACTCAGCGGGCGGTACAGCTAAACAAGGACGTAACAAAGATATCCAAGCGATACTACCCCTCAGAGGTAAAATCCTCAACGTCGAAAAAGCGATGCAACACAAGGTGTTCGATAGCGATGAAATTAAGAATATCTATACCGCTTTGGGTGTAACTGTGGGTACTGAGGAAGATGCCAAAGCACTTAATTTGAGCAAGCTCCGTTACCACAAAGTGATTATTATGTGTGATGCCGATGTAGACGGTTCGCACATCACTACTCTTATCCTTACGTTCTTCTTTCGCTATATGCGCGAACTTATAGAGAACGGACACGTGTATATTGCCACACCACCGCTCTATTTAGTAAAAAGCAAAAACAGCAAACGCGAAGAGTACGCTTGGAACGACAAACAACGCGATGCGCTTTCAGCTGAAATGGGCAATGTGAATATCCAGCGTTATAAAGGTTTGGGTGAAATGAACGATCACCAGTTGTGGGATACCACGATGAATCCCGAACACCGCACCCTTCGCCAAGTAACCATCGACAACGCTACTGAAGCCGACCGCGTATTCTCTATGCTGATGGGTGATGAAGTACCACCACGTCGTGAGTTCATCGAGAAAAACGCTAAGTACGCTAAAATCGATGCGTAGTTATAGTATAACAAGCAATAAAAAAGCGCAACACTTGGTTACAAGTGTTGCGCTTTTTTTTAACCATTAATCGTTAACTTCTTACCATTGTAGCAAGTTTTTCTCCCGTATATTCATCTATTTGAGTGAGAACTTCGTCTATTACCGAAGACTCTTTGCCATCTTCGCTCCACAAACCTCCTTTGAAGTAGAGTTTTTCATCTTTAAACTCAGCAAAAGCTCCAATAGGTGCGGTACAGCCACCTTCTAAAGCGCGAAGAAAATCGCGTTCTAATTGAGTAGCTATATAAGTATAATCGTCGTGGAGAGGAAGTAGTTTTTTCTGCAAGGCTACGTTATCCTCGCGCACCACCACTACGATAGCTCCTTGCGCAGGTGCAGGTAGCATCCAATCCAGCACCAAGTGTTTTTCAGGTAATTTATTAATGCGCTCCAAGCCCGCAGCAGCAAAGATAGCCCCATTCCAAGGGTTATCGGTGAGTTTTTGCAAGCGGGTATTTACATTTCCCCTTAAACTCTCTATATTATGATGCGGGTAGCGGTGTAACCATTGCGCCTTGCGTCGCAAACTGCTGGTGGCTATAGTTGCTATTTCAGCCTCCAAAAACGAAAGGTCACCCTTGTATACTAATACATCGTGAGGATTCCCGCGCTTGAGCACTGCCCCTACGACGATTCCTTCAGCTAAAGCCGTGGGTACGTCCTTCATACTATGTACGGCAATATCTATTTCGCTATTGAGCAAGGCAATATCCAGCGCTTTAGTAAAGATACCGGTAACCCCCATTTCGTAGAGAGGTTTGCTTAGCTCTATATCTCCGTGAGATTTAGTGCTTACTATCTCAGTGGGATAACCTAAGGGTTTTAATTGGTTTTGTACCGTTTTAGCTTGCCAGAGAGCCAACTCACTATCGCGTGTACCTATGCGTATGATGTTCATTGTATTGAATTTAGAGCGACAAAAGTACAAAATAATTATCAATTAGCAATTGAGAACTGATAAATTTGCTAATTACCAAATTATTTGTATCTTTGCCCAAAACAAGACAATATTAATATGCTAAAATTACATATTACAAACGAAACTGATCAATTAGAAACTGTGATTTTAGGCACAGCTACTAGCAATGGTCCTACTCCAAAGCTCGAAGAAGCCTACGACCCTAAATCGGCGGAGCATATCAAAGCGGGTACTTATCCCATAGAAAAAGATATGGTTGCTGAAATGGACGCTTTTTGTGCAGTACTCCAAAAATACGGTGTAACCGTTTATCGCCCTGAAATCATTACTGACTGCAACCAGATATTCACTCGCGATATCGGTTTTGTGATTGAAGATACTTTTATCAAAGCTAATATACTACCCGATAGACAAGAAGAATTTCAGGCTATTGAGTACATTGTAAAACAAATAGACCCTAAAAAAGTGATAACCCCTCCTGCTGATGTACATATTGAAGGGGGCGATGTAATGCCCTGGAACGACCATATTTTCATCGGGACTTATAAAGGGGAAGATTATAAACAGCAAATTACAGCTCGTACTAATGTAGCAGGGGTGGCTTTTATCCAAAAGCTCTTTCCTCAGAAAAAGGTAAAGGAGTTTGATTTGGTGAAATCACAAACTGAGGCGCGCGATAATGCCCTCCACCTCGACTGTTGCTTCCAACCGATTGGTAAAGACAAAGGAATTATCTACAAAGGCGGTTTCCGTTGTGAAGCTGATTATCAGTATTTGGTAGACCTCTTTGGTAAAGAGAATCTCTTTCATATAGAGCGAGAGGAAATGTACCATATGTTTAGCAACATCTTTTCTATTAGCCCAGAGGTGGTGGTTTCTGAAAAGAATTTTACACGCTTGAATAACTGGTTGCGCTCACAAGGTTTTACCGTAGAGGAAATTCCGTATGCTGAGATTGCCAAACAAGAGGGATTGCTAAGGTGCTCTACTTTGCCTCTCAGTCGCTGTGGCAATTAACAAATAGACAAAATGATAAAAAGACTAATTATTTAGATTGTTTACATATTTTATTTTTTTAGAATAAAAGTTCGTCGTATCTTATGTGATTTACGGCGAACTTATTATTTTTGCGCTTGCGAAACACAACTACTGATAGTATCAATTACTAAAAAACTATGTCACAACCTACTATATCTAAGAATAAAACCTTTTACTGCATTGGGCTCAGCTACCAGAAAGCTGATGCAACGATGCGTGGAATGTTTAGTCTTACCCCTGAAAACAAAGACCAATTGCTCTCCCAAGCTAAAAGTGAAGGCTTTGAGGAGCTGTTGGTGATTTCTACTTGTAATCGTACGGAGCTCTATGGTTATGCCGAACACCCTTTTCAGCTGATACAACTGCTCTGTGAAAATTCTAATGGGTCGGTAGATGATTTTCAGAAAGTGGGTTACGTAACAAAGAACAAAGAGGCTGTGCATCATCTTTTTGAAGTAGGCACAGGTTTAGATAGCCAGATTCTTGGGGACTTTGAGATTATAGGGCAGATAAAACAAGCCTTTAATCTCTCGCGCGACAAAGGTCTCGCCAATGCTTTTTTGGAGCGATTGATGAATTCTGTTATTAACGCCAGCAAGCGTATCAAGAATGAGACGACGCTTTCCTCAGGGGCTGCCTCAGTATCGTTTACGGCGGTGCAGTATATTATGCAGAATATACCTGAGGTGTCGCAAAAGAATATTCTTCTCTTTGGTGTAGGCAAGATAGGTCGTAATACGTGCGAAAACCTCATCAAGCACACTCAAAACGAACATATTACTCTTATCAATCGCACGCGCGAGAAAGCAGAACAAATAGCGGGTAAGTTTAATGTAATAGTTAAAGATTTTAATGAGTTACGAAATGAAATTAGCAAAGCTGATGTACTCATAGTTGCCACAGGGGCTGCTACTCCTACGGTGTATAAAGATTTTATCAATCCGGCTCAACCGATACTCATTTTAGACCTTTCTATTCCTAAGAACGTGGAGGAACAAGTGGCAACACTCCCCAATGTGACCCTTTTGCATATGGACGAGCTTTCTAAGCGCAAAGACGAAGCCTTAGAGCGTAGAAAAGAAGCGATTCCACAGGCTTTGGAGATTGTAGAAGAGGTAAAAGAAGAGTTTTTCCAATGGTTAGATAACCGCAAGTTTGCGCCTACTATCAAAGCGTTAAAAGCGAAGCTTGAAAGCCTTAAAGAAGCTGAAATGGACTTCCAGCGAAAGAAAATTGAAAACTTTAACGAGCAACAAGCTGAAATGATAAGTAACCGCATCATTCAGAAGATAACCACACAATTTGTAAACCACTTGAAAGATACCTCGTCAATAGATGAAAGTATCAGTTGGGTACAAGAGGTGTTTCAGTTAGAAGTATAAGACATCTATATAAGAAAAATAAAAAAGACTGCTACACAGCAGTCTTTTTTATTTTTTAAGTATTCAGATAAGGATAATCAAAATTTATTTAGAAGACGGATTCGTCGTCAATAAGTTTTAAAACATTTAAGTATTTAGAGGAGCTGAGGTATTTTGCATCGTCGTAATAAGCAAAAATCATTGTTTTTTCTTTGATAGTTTCAATGACTTGTTTATATATATTTTCAGGCAATACAGGGCAACCTAAACTTCTGCCCATACGCCCCGTACGAGCTATGTAATTTTCATTGGCGTAATTGGCGGTGTGGATAACTACTGCACGTTTGGCTAAGTTACTATTATAGCCTTTTTCATCGCCGTACAACATTAGGCTAAATCCTTTACTACCGATGTAAGTAGTACCTGTAATGTAAAAGCCTATACTGCTTTTGTTGGATTCCATCGCATCTGAAAAAGAGGAGGACTTTATTTCTCCACTATTTCTACCGTGTGCTACATAGGTGTAATACACTATTTTCATCTTCTCTAAGTCGATGGTATAAAAGCGCTTAGAGCTACTATCTTTTGTAAAATCAATAATAGAGAAGAGGTCTTTTTCGTTTAAGCGGTGTTGCTTTCTGAGAGATTGATAGCCTATATAAGCGTAGCGAAAAGCTTCGAAGCTAAGGTCGTATTGGGCGGCGTTTAGCTCGTTATACAAATCTTTAATGTTAAGTTCGACTTTTTTTAAGGCTAATAGTTTTTCTTTGCTAAGATGGGAGTTTTGGGCGTGTACGAAATACAAAAAACTGCTTAATACAAAAATAAGGAATAAGAAAAAATACTTTTTGTTCATAGTGTTGTTGTTCGAAACATTTTTTAATTGTTAAATAAGAATTCATTGCGGGTGCAAAGGTAGTATATTTTTTTTACGTTGTATCAGAAAGGTGACACTTTAACATTTATTTAACACGTTTGAATAATTTCCACAATACCCATAAGAAGTAGCGTAATAGCCTTTGTGACGGTTGATGGCAGTATTTTTCAGCCTCACCATAACGCAATAATTGTACCAAATAATGCCAATAATACCAAATAATGCCAAAAATACCAGAAATTAGAAAATGAGCAAATGAGCAAAGGGGTAGTGATAAAAAAAGGTTTTTTGACGGGTCTGACTTGTTGGACAAATTAGACTAGTTTGAGTTATCGGAGAAAAACGAAAAATATAAAAAGTGAGTTGGGAGGATTTTTGGTGAAAAAAGGCTATTAGGAGGGTGGGGGTAGCTTATAGAGAGCTTATAGGAAGCTTATACGAATCTTGGACGATTGGTATAGAAAGGGTGTGTAAAAAATTGATTTATAATATTATACAACAACGCTAAAAATGTTAAAAACGAGGTTTCGAGGCGAAAGAAAAAGGAAGAGGTGATAGGACTTAGGCCATAGGCACTAGGGGATAACCTCCCCCTTTACACATACTCCGCTCTCCCAGGGCACATACCCAGCTGTCGCTGGCTACCTCAATGAGGGGGAATGTGGCGAGTCGTTTATTCGGTAAGCCCCCGAACCCCCGA
>NZ_AJZR01000013.1:0-8521 GCF_000271925.1 Capnocytophaga sp. oral taxon 412 str. F0487
CAATATTTCCTAACACTATAAGGTTTTCTTTTTTATCTATAAGAGCAGTAATGAATCTTTTTTGTTGTTCATCTAGAAAATCAATTTCCAAATACTCTTTAGATAAATACAAAAAACCTTTGTCTTTACCCTCTTCTATTAATTCTAAATTTTCATTGAAAACTTTATAATTATTCTCCCACTCACTACAATAGAATTTACCATTAAAAGTAGCAAGCGGACTTAGTGGCGTTTTGTAAAGCATTTGTTTTTTTTCGCCACATTGAAGTTCGTGTGATGTATTGATGTAATAAGGTTTACCTTTATAGATAACATAATCCCTTACATTAACTATTTTAGAATTTAGTTTAAACATTTTATTGTGATTTTATAAAGTTATAAAGTTCTGAATTTGTATCGTTTATCAGTTTATTGAATATTACTTTATTATCATTAGGATATATTAACTCCAGACTTTTCTTCATTTCAGGGCTCATAATCTCTAAAATTTCATCACGATTACGCTTAAACAATTCTTTAAAAGCTTGTTTTACTTCATTTATATTAGCTTTATTACTGTTAATCACATAAGCTAAATCTTCTATTTTTTCGATACCTTCTGTGTTCAAGTAGCTTTTAAATTGTTGGATAAAACCTTTATCATTAACTATTTTACTCCATGTTTCACTGTTATAGCTTTTGAACTCTTCAAATAAAGGTAGACCTTCATTTCGGTTATTGTTAAACTTCACGTCATAACGGCAGTTGGGACAGATATCATCTAAAGCTTTTCCAAACTTCATATCTATATGCTCAATGTTTTCAGGCGTATATTTCTTAGGGTTTTTCTTAAAGGTGGATAACATATGTTGTGTACCTTCACGCATAGCGGCATTGCTACTTAAAGCGCCTTCTTCTATTTTTTTCCATAAATCAGGGCGGTTTCTAAAAGTATGAGCAACCTCTACATAGTTTTCGAGCATCTCATCTATGGTACGACCTCCAAAAATTTTTCTTCCTGCATCTTTACAATTACCACAAGGAGCATCTTTATATTTCTTCAAGAAATCTATCAATCCTTGTTCACCTCCAATAGCTTTTAGTTTTTCAGCGTTTTCAGTGGCTAAATAATGAGTGATTTTTTCTATTGTTTTCTTATCATCTATAAATTTAGAGCCTTCGGAGAATGCTTTAGTAAGTATGTTGTTTGTTTTTTTAGAGAGGTCTTCAGCAAGGTTTGCTATTTGTTTTCCAGCTTTTCCTAAGTTATCTAACTGAGTGTTTATAGAATGAAGGTCTAACTGTTTTTTAGTTTCATCTAAAAAGGCTTGGGTTTGTTTGTTGTCGATAGCTGTAGCGATATAGAGCTCGTTAGGGGCTATATCATTTATGTTTTTGTAAACTAACTCAACCTCTTCGTTGTCAGCTTTTTTAGCTACGACAACCATAATCTCTTCATTGAGAGCTTTTGCTCCTCCTCTTATATAGGCACCACTGGCAAGAGGCAAGATAGCTCCAGCTGAGTAAATTGTTAAATTAGTAGCATCGTTGCGCGCAGAGGCATAGGCGGCACATAGAGGGTCGGTGAAAATATCAGCCCCTGGAATAAGGCTTATGATATCTAAAGTACCATAAACAGCGCCGTCTAAAACCTTTAGTTTTTCAAAATCATAAAAGACTTCAGGAGGGAGCGTTCCTTTTTCTAAGGCTATTTTTACTTTATTTTTAAACTGCCAAGTATCAACTGAGTTTTGCCATAGGTAGAGAGGATAATTAGGTGTTTTGTCTATTCCATAATCCATATACACCTCTCTAAACCTGCCTAACTGATGAATGTCTACTTCTTCCCAAAGTGCTTTATTTTTCAATCCATCTTGTGCGTATTCAGCTTTTAGACTTTTTATAAGAGCTTTTCTGTTTTGATTTTCACAATTCTGATAAAGTTCGGGATAATCGCTTGTATAAACACAATATTTATTTCTTCTAAACTCTTTTGACTGATAGAAAGTTAAATTTTTAATAAAAGGATAACCTCGTAAGTTTTCTTTTGATTTATAGGTATAATTTCTTACACTTCCATCAGCATATTGATAATATTTATTCATTATCAAAGGCTTAGGAATATCTTGATATAGGGTAAGAAGTTTTTCAAAAATGGAATTCCCTTTATATTTACTTCGGATAATGCTATTATCTGTCTGGGCAAAACTTATTGTATGGCAATTTAGTTTTTTAATAGTACCTTCTTTGAAAATAGACTCATATTCAGAGGAAGCTACCACTAAATATACTAACTTACGATCAGACTTATTGCCAGAAACACCCTCTATTGCTTTTTGTGCTAAATCGGAAAGTATATACTCTGGTATATAGGAATTTTTTCTTAATGGTAAAAATGTAAGTACTACATCTATTTTTGTATAATACGATAATAGATGTAATTTTTCCTCTAACTCATAAAGTTGTTTTTCAGGTACATTAGTTACAAAGTTATTTACAATATGGTTGTATTGCCCAACAGCAACAACTTCTTTTTTTCGTGAAGTTGCTATTTTTTTAATAGCATTTGCTAAATACTCTTTTAAATCTTTACGATATTGTTCTATTTCAGCAAGGTCAGAGGTTTTAATTACTCTAAAATTGTCACAAGGACTGACTGTCGGGTTAGCATTGGTACAGGTTACTGTATTTACAAAAGTAATAGGAGTTACTGTAAAACTAACAGTACCTTTTTTATCTTTAATGTATCCCCAACTAGTTTTGTAATAAGTATCACTACCACAAGAATTACCTGTTCTATATAGATAAATTTCTGTTTTATCATTTATTGATGTTTGATAATCAAGTTTTAAAAAGAGTCCATCTAAATTTTTATAACCTACAAATTCTTCATTAGAGAACTCGGCGTAGTAGGCTTTTTTATCTTCTCCTAAAATTGCGGGCAAAGCTCCTTGTGGTATTTCTGATAGTTCCTCTCTATCAATAGCTGTGGTATGGGATCTATCATATTTAAAAGGTCGCCAATCAGGGGTAAGCCATATTTTACCTCCAAATTCTCCTTCCCCTTGTCCTTGAAAAGCATACAGTTTTACTTTAGGGTCGTTGATTTGCTTCCAGTCGCGGTAGAAGAAGTCTTGCCCCTGGTTGTAATCCATTAGGGCGGTGGTTTTGCCTTTGTCGGCATTTTTACCTTTGAAAGGGTGTTCGAGTTTGAAGATACCGTGCCCGAGTTCGTGGGCTATGGTGCGGGCATTGGTGCTGTAAACAAAGCCATATTGCCCTCCTAATCGCATATAGCCGTGATCGCCAGTGCCGTCGTTTACCAAAAAGATGTAATAAGTGTTGTCCTTTGGCTTTCTGTTGGTTGTAAATTTAGCGATAACTGCATTTTGTTCAGGGCTATAGGTAGAAAGGTCGCCAAACTCATTTTCTGTGGGCAAAGTGCCGTTTTTCAGTTGGTCGCTAATATCAAAAGGGGTTTCAGTGGTGATGTGTAGTGTTACCCCTACTTTTTCATAAATCTGCTGTACTTGAGCGATTGCCTCTTGAAGGTTTTGTCCGCTTCGGGTAGGTACTAAAGCTACATTTACTTCTTTAGGCGAGAGGTGTACTAAAATACATTTGCCAATGAGTTCTTCTTTTTTGCCTTTTTTGTCTTTCTTTTCTTTGGCAACGACCCATAATTCTTCCTGCGCAAAGTCGAAAGCTCCCTTACGAGCGATTTTGTATAGTCCTTCACCTTTGCTTTCCGCTTCTACTTTTACACCATTTTCTGTATGAAAAAAGAAATTGTATTTGGTAGTATCGGCGGGTTGTATGCGCAGTTCAAAAGTGCTTTATCTTTTATATCTAATATGTCAAAGAACGTAATACAAAAAAACTTAAAAAATCTCTTTTTCTAATTTTTTGCATTCCTCAAATAAACATTCCATATCTATTGAATTATAAAAAAAACAAATTCTTCTTCTAATTCTTTTTTCAATAACTTAGCAGATTCAATAGTTCTCCTTATAAAAATATAGTCCCTAATCTTATCATTATGTAGAGGTTCTGCAGGATATTCATTATTATATGTCTCTTGATATAACCTATCTAATTCTATGATCTCTTCTTTTAAATAGGTATTAATAGGAAGATCAACAATATCTATGTTATCAGCTCCCATATCGTCATCATATATCCATATAGGAGAACACTTGTATTCAAAAAAATATCTTATCTTTTTCATAATTACTTTAATGATTTCATATTTGCACTAACTCTATAACATTTTTCCTGCTTTAAGAAGATTTTTTCATTCATTCTCTTCAATGTATTTTTGAAACTTTACTTGGAACTTTTCTCCTTCTTGATTAGTTACAGCTCTTAAATTTTTTATAGGTATAGATTTTATATCTACCTCTTCTCCCTTTTCAAAAGTCCAATTTTCTATAATATAATATGTAGGAGAAAAATCTTCTAAATTATTCCATAGGAACCATTCATTAGATTATCACTATTAGTAATAATCCCTAAATCATATAATTTCATCTCATTTAGCAAATCCATCAAAAGGTCTGATAATTTTTTATTATACTTTATAATCTATCCATATAACCTCTTTTTATGTCTATTCCATAATATTTGCATTTTCATTTTGGAAACTTCCAATTAAACTATTAAATATTTATAATAACGTTTCTTTTTTACATTATTTTTATTTCTTTCAAGAGTAGTTCATCAAAAAAATATTGGTCTATTTTATTCAACTGAATATTTTTCTCCTCTATAACATCAGTTGGTAAATTTATTCTTATAAAGCTATTTTCAAAACAACAAATATCTCCCTTTCGTTTTATGGTTCCAATAAAACATTTTCCATAAGGTCCTTTTTTACTTATAAAATAAGAATATAAAGTTATGTTTATTTTCTTATAGATATATTTTGTCAAATCTATAGGGATCTCATCTATAAAAGTTATTTCTAATCCATTATTTAAAATTCCTACAACTTTATATGAATATACTTTATCTTCATATTCTGCGAAGACTGAAACAGATTTTATAAATATTTCTATCATAGTCATAATTTACCAATTAGGAAAAAATGTAACTATATATCCATTTGATCCTACAGCTATCTTAAATTCTCTTAATCCTTTTGTAGTTTGAATTTTATATATATAAGAAATTCTGTCACTACTATCTATGATTTTCTTGATATATTTTTCATTCTTTATGGCTTTATACATATTTTCTACCATCTCCTCTATTTTCCCATTAAATAAATCTTGAAAGTCTATTTTTCCATTCCATTTCCCTTTTATAATATGTTCTAATCCTGATTTTGTACTACCTTTCTCTAAAAATATAATTATACCATCTACGTTTTTTGTAATAAATTTTAAATTTTCTTCTGTGAATTTTACTCCTTTTTCTTTTAGCTCTTGTATAAGTGCTTTATTTATAAGATTTTCAATTTCTCCAGCGTTCTTAACAACAACTTCAGTAGCTACTTCTAATTCTTTTGCCGATCCCTTTAAAACCTTTTTGCTTTTCACTATAGCAGTAGTAGCGTTTTTCCCCGCTTTTAAAACTCCTTTACCTGCCTTATAAAAGCCCTTACCTACTACTGTAAACGTTAGCCCTGCTTCAATTACAAGTGATGTACCCGCTACAAGACGACTTCTTTCTTCTCCTTCAAAATTCTTCCCTGTAATTAAAATATAGCCACTTTCTATAGGAATAATATAATCTACTACTGTAAATAGGAAATTGCGTAATTCATCAGGCATCGGGGCTCTTTTAAACTCCCTAAAGTCAGGGAAAAAGCGTTCCCATTTTTGAGAATTAGGCTCATATACATAAAAGTATTCTTTGTCGTGATCTTGTGATAAAGCATTGGCATACACATTATATTGAGTATGGAAGAAATAAAAGACTCCTCCTTTTGCTTTATACATCGTACCATTAGTACACTCTTGATATTCTATATAATCAAGATTGTATTGCCCAATTTTACCAATGCCTCCTTTTGCTTTTTTCCATTCTTTACAATGAGTAGTAGAAGTATTACTGCTTTCGTGTACAAAATCTTCTAAATATTGTTTTATGTCAGCAATTGCACTCTGTTCACGTTGTGCAATTTTACTTAGAATCTCAGTTTGTCTTGCATTAATCTTTTTTGTATTCTCTAAGTCTTTTTTACCAACACTATTTCCTGCAAAACTTTTTTGTTGTTGAAGTTCCTTCAGTTCATTAACTTCTTCTTTTGTTATTAAAGGGTGTTTCTCTGTAAAACTTTCTACATCATTATAAACCGATAATGTTTTCTCCCATTGAGAGATATTCTCTTTAGTTTTTTTGTCATATTCTTCTTTGTCTATTTTATTTTCAGAAACTGCTTTTCTAACTTTTCTTGATTCTGAACTATCTCCTCTTTCTAATGTTCAACTAACCAGACACCATTTTTCTTGAGATAGACAATAGGTTCTTCCTCAAATTTAAAACCTTTTATGGGAGTTCTTTCTTCCCATACATCGGTAACTTCACTTTCTTTTATTTCGTATATAGGGTCATAACCTTGCTTTGGAAAATCATTAAAGAAAATCATAGCTTCCTCTAAAGGACATAATATAAAAATATCATTTTTTATTACATTCTCTACAAAAAACTTTAATCCTTTATAAAGAGCATAATAGTAAATACTATAAGCACTTATTATTTTTGTATTTTTGATAACTAACCCATAATAATAGTCATATTTCTTAAAATGATATTTATTTATCAAAGAAGTATCTTCTGTTATAAATAACCAATCTTTCTCTTTCTGAAGTCTTAGTAAATTATCATTCAAATAACCAAAATCTCCTTTTCTTCCTATAGTTGCCATAATTATTTTATTTTGTAAAATCTTTCAATATTATTTTCTTCTTTAAACACTCCTATTAGTTCCTCAGTTCCATCAGGTTTAATCCTCCAAATTTCTGCTCCTATTTTTGGGGAAACACGCTTATCTAAAACATATTCTGGTATACCTAATCTGCCATTATTGCCTGATGTAAACCCATTTCGAGTAAAAGGATATTCACTTGTAAATCTACTATCTATAGGGATTACTAAATTATCCAACTTTTCTATTTTAAATCTTATAGTATAATAATATTTGTCTCCTGTACTAAACAAAGTTTTTTCATAGTCTAAACGCAAACCATAATAGTAATCTTCAATAGTTTTTAAATGTTTTGTATCTACTGCTCTAGCCACAGAGCCTCCAATAGTGTTATAAGTTCCATCTAAATATTTATTAGCCATATCTTCTGTAATTACTTTCTGCATTAAAGTATTTTCATCAGGTTTAGGAATAGCTTTTCTTATTCTGGTAAGTTTCTTAATTTCATTAGGAGTCAAGGCATTGGCGTGTTTTTGCATCATATAATGAAAATCATCCATTGTGAGTCCTTCTTTCTTCAGTAAATTAGGCACTATCCAATAAACTCTCTACTTGAGAGAGTAGCTATTTTATTTTCCCAACAATTTACAATTATTCATAAGGCTTCTCCAAGAATAATTGATACATCTTTTTGTATTCCTCAAATAATTCATCTAATCTATATTGTTTGTACTCTTGAGTATCTTTTACTTTCTCTATTAAAGGTTCAAAAATTTCAAAGGGGACATGACCTATTCTTTTAAAGCTTTCATATTGATTTACAAGTTCTTTTTCACAGAAAAGCATCGATTTTATTCTAAAGAAAAAACCTTCAAAAGAACTAATATCTGCCTCTATAATATTTAATGAATCCTTTATCTTTAAATATGTTTGAAAAACTAAATTTTCATATAAAAAAACTCTTTCTCTCTTTTCATTGTAGATAAAATATTTTTCAAAATCAAGTAAGTATTTTTTCCGCTTTATAAGTTTTTGGTCATCATCTAACAAATTCCATTCTTTTTGTTTAAGTAATAGATTTATAATGGATTCCTCATTTCCCGAATGTTTAAACTCTAATTGATACTGATTATAAATTTTATTAATTGATACTATATCCATCTTATTTTTCTTTTATAGTGTATTTTGTTAATTTTATTGGTTTAGCTCCTTCTAAAAGAACATCATCAATATTCAATATATAGGATTTGTCAATCTCTATTAATTCAAACTTTGTATTACTTTTATGTAGGACTTCCCATTCTATAGCATCAGAAAATTTATCTATCTTTTTCCCATTTTTAGAAATTACTTCTACTAATCCTCCTTGCTCTGTTTTATTTATGTTAGAGTAATAAAATTCAATTGCTTTTTCCTTTTCGTTACTTGTTGATAAAAAGTTTCTATAAGTAATTTCATCACCAACCTTATATTTACTTAACATTTGTATTTCTTCTTTACCGATACCTCGATAAAATGTACCTGAAGAAGAAGGAATTTTATCAAGAGTCTTGTTTAATAATTTCTCTATTTCTATCACATCATTAGTTTTATTTCCAGAGATTAAAGCCTGATTAAATTTATAATATGATTTATTTGTATAGAATTTCAATACAGCTTCTTCCTCTAACG
>NZ_AJZR01000014.1:0-82067 GCF_000271925.1 Capnocytophaga sp. oral taxon 412 str. F0487
TTCAGATGAGCAGACTCAATATTTTGTCACCCGAATTTACAAAGACTCAAAGTATATTTTAGCAGAAGGGAGTCAAGTAAAGAAATTAGCTGAGCAAGATGAGCATCTGCGCTTAATTAGCAGTCAGAAAGTACATCTTTTCACTAAAAGTCAAAAGAAGACAAAAAATACCTTTCGTTTGATAGAGGGTAGACTGCTAAAGAAGGATGAGAAGAGAGGAGAAATTAAAGAAGAGAAGATACTGTTTTTAAGTAACTTAACCGATGATTTTAGTGATGAGCAAATAGCCGGAATTTATAGGAATCGTTGGAAGATAGAGCAGTATTTTCGTTTTATAAAGCAAGAGCTTAACTTTAAACATTTCTTTTCAAGAAATCTCAATGGCATACAAGTGATGATGTATGTAATATTAATAGCATCAATATTACTATTGACATACATAAAAGAAGAAGGATTGAAAGGCTATAAAATCCCTAAAAGGCGATTTTGTTATGGTTTACAAGATGAAATAATTAAAGAAATTGTAATCCATTGCGGAGGAGATCCTTCAAAAATGTATTCTTATTCAGATAGTTAAAAATGTTCCTTACAACCTTAGTTTTAAACTTTGGCAAAGTGTATACCCCTAAAAGTGAGACATCTGAGATATCGGAAGGAAACGGAGAGATTCGGAAGGAGTGATTTAGGAGAGAGGTAAAAAATGAGCTATAAGATGGGTGGGGTTAGCTTATAGAGAGCTTATAGAAAGCTTATACGAATCTTGGACGATTGGTATAGAAAGGGTGTATAAGCAATTGATTCATAGTATAATACAACAAGGTTAAAAATGTTAAAAACGGGGTTTCGAGGCGAAAGAAAAAGAATCCTCACCCCGTCCCTCTCCCAAGGAGAGGGGGAGTGTAGCGACGGAAAAGGGGAGTGTAGCGACGGAAAAGGGGGAATGTAGTGACGGAAAAGGGGGAATGTGGCGAGTCATTTATTCAATAAGCCCCCGAACCCCCGAAGGGGGACAAGCTGGAAAAGAAGACAGGCCTCCCTCCTTACACATACCCAGCTGTCGCGAGGCACATACACAGTTATTGCTGGCTACCTCAAAGAGGGAGAATGTGGGGACGGGAAAACGACTATGAGGTTGTAAATCAGAGACAATTATTTCTCAAAACCTTGATTCTTACTGATAATTTTCTTACATTTGTGCGCTTTCGCAAATTGTGAAATTTGCTCATTTGCTAATTATGCCCTACCTTTGCGCTTTATTACTCAATATGACAATAGATTTTGAACATAAACAGTCGGCGCACTGTGAAAATGGAGTAGCATCTAATTTGTTGCACTTCAATGGAGTGGAACTGAGTGAACCGATGGTCTTTGGGATTGGGTCGGGACTGTTGTTCTTCTACTTTCCTTGGATAAGAGTGAACGAAGCACCTGCTATTAGTTACCGCACAATGCCGGGACACATTTTCAGTAAAGTAGCCAAACGTTTAGGATTTAAGGTGAAACGCCAAAAGTTTTCTTCCCCCGAAAAGGCAGAACAAGCCCTCGATGACAATCTTGCCAAGGGTATCCCTACGGGCTTGCAAGTGGGGGTTTTCAACCTACCTTATTTCCCCGATGAGTACCGCTTTCATTTTAACGCGCATAACTTAGTGGTTTATGGCAAAGAAGACGGCAAGTATCTTATTAGCGACCCTGTGATTCCTTATACTACGACCCTTACGACTGAGGAACTCAGCAAAGTGCGTTTTGCTAATGGGGTATTGGCACCCAAAGGACACCTCTACTACCCTACTCATTTACCCAAAGAGCTTCAGTTGGAAAAGGCAATATGGAAGGGTATCAAGCAGACGTGCAGTACGATGCTCGCTCCTGTGCCCATAGTGGGTGTAGCAGGAATTAAGAAACTCAGCAAGGATATACTGAAATGGCACCGCAAGAAAGGTGCGAAGACTACCAATCACTACCTCGCTCAGCTGATACGTATGCAGGAAGAGATAGGTACTGGGGGTGCAGGTTTTAGGTTTATCTACGGTGCTTTCTTGCAGGAAGCAGGCAAACTCCTGAAAAACGATGCCTTATTAGAGCTCTCCAAAGAAATTACCGATATCGGTGATGCGTGGCGCGATTTTGCGGTAGCCATAGCCCGCGTATACAAAAACCGTAGCACCCAAGCCGATGTCTATAACGCCCTCTCACAACAGTTGTACGCTATAGCCGAGAGAGAGGAAGCGTTTTTTAAGAAACTGAAAGCGGTAAGTAAAAAATAAATCCTTATATTTGCAGAATTAATAATTAAAAACATCATAAAATGAAAAAACTAATTAACGTAACATTTGCATTATTACTACTCTGCTCAGCAGTTACTTTAGTCTCTTGTGGAAAAGATGATGATAAAGGGGGTAAAACTGAACTTCCAGGAGGTGCAGAAGCCCCAGAAGGAACTAGAGAACTCACCCAAAACGGGATTACAGCGAAAATAGATAAAGAAGAATGGCGATTTAATAATACAGTATTGTATGTAACTGTAAAACTGACAAAACCGGATTTCAACTCAAAACCAAAAGGAAAAGTTTATGTGCAAGCGAGAACTACCGATGGAGAGGTTTTACTTGCTTGGAGAAATGGCGTCCAAGGACAAGGTGGGGAATTTGGCAATTATTGGAATGGGAAAGAATGTGAAATTCAATTTTCAATCGCCCTCCTGAATGGGAAACAAATGAAAGCAAACTCTTTAACTATTTTAAAAATTGAAGTGAACTGAAATAAGTGAGGAGTGAAAAGATAAATGAGAGCCACGAGATATTTCCAGAACTCCGATTAAAAAACTACTGATTTATAAAAATGAACAAAATCAACCTTTTACTTTTATTAGGCGTTGTCGCTACAAGCTGGGCGCAACAACAGCAAACCCTCGAAAAAGGGTGGAAATTTACCCGTGAGGACAAACCCGCGTTCTCACAAACCAATTACAACGATGCGAAATGGCAACGCGTAATCGTGCCCCACGACTGGGCTATCTATGGTCCTTTTGATATGGAAAACGATATCCAGCGCACGGCTATCAAGCAGGACGGACAAAAAGCAGCTATTGAACACACAGGGCGTACTGGCGGACTGCCTTTTGTAGGCGTAGGTTGGTACCGCACGCAGTTCAACGTACCTGAACTTACGTCCGATAAGCAAGTGTTTGTACAGTTTGACGGGGCGATGAGTAACCCGGAAGTATTTGTAAACGGACAAAAAGCGGGTGAATGGCACAACGGCTACAATACTTTCTTTTTGGATATCACTCCTTACGTAAAAGCCAATAACAACACTTTGGCAGTGCGACTCAACAACCTTACCCAGATGTCGCGTTGGTATCCAGGGGCTGGCTTGTACCGCAATGTGCATATTATCACTAAAAACAAGACGCATATCCCTATTTGGGGCGTACAGATTACCACCCCCGAAATAACAAACAACTTCGCCAAAGTAGTAGTAAATACTGAGTTTGTAGCTGATAAGAAGACTTCTATTGTAGCAGAAACTGTTATTTTCAATAATCAAGGTGAAAAAGTAGCGTATGCCAATACCAAAGCAACTCCTTACACTACCGATAAGATTTCAGCAGAACTGTATATTGATAATCCTCGCTTGTGGGACATCGGCAAGCCGTACCTCTATAAAGCTGTTACCAAGCTCTATGAAGGTGATACTGTAAAAGATGAGGTAACCACTACTTTTGGGGTGCGCTCTATCGAACTCAAACCTAACGATGGTCTGTACCTCAACGGACGCAAAATCAAAATACAAGGGGTGTGTATGCACCACGATTTAGGTCCGCTGGGCGGGGCGGTAAATGAGAGTGCCATACGCCGGCAAATACGCATTATGCAGGATATGGGAGTGAATGCTATACGCACTTCGCACAATATGCCCGCACCTGAATATGTGCGCGCTGCCGATGAAATGGGTATGCTACTCGCCGTAGAAAGTTTCGATGAGTGGGCTATCCCAAAAGTGGATAATGGCTATCATTTGTACTTCAAAGACTGGGTTGAAAAAGACCTCACTAACCTTGTAAAACACTACCGCAACAACCCTAGCGTGCTGATGTGGTTCATCGGTAATGAGGTGGAAGAACAGAGTGTAGAAAGTGGCTCGCAAGTAGCGCGCTATTTGCAAGATATCATCAAAAAATACGATACTACCCGCCCCGTGAGCAATGGTATGGATAGACCCCACGATGTGCTTAAAAATAATATGGCAGCAACGATGCAGTTAATGGGTTTTAATTACCGTCCGTTTAAGTACAAAGAGGCTTACCGCAAGTTGCCACAACAGCTTATTTTGGGTAGTGAAACCGCTTCAACAGTGAGTTCGCGTGGGGTGTATAAGTTCCCCGTAGAGCGCAAATCAATGGCTAAATACCCCGATATGCAATCGTCGTCTTATGACGTAGAACACTGCGGTTGGTCGAACTTGCCCGAAGACGACTGGATACATCAAGAGGATTTGCCTTATACCATAGGAGAGTTCATCTGGACAGGTTTCGACTATCTCGGCGAACCTACTCCTTACTATGTAGAATGGCCTTCACATAGTTCCTATTTTGGAGCAGTAGATTTGGCTGGGCTACCCAAAGACCGCTTCTATCTCTACCGCTCGCATTGGAATAAGGAAGCCGAAACCTTGCATATCCTGCCTCATTGGAATTGGGAAGGGCGCGAGGGTGAAGTAACTCCTATCTTTGTTTATACTAATTATCCTTCCGCCGAATTGTTTATCAATGGCAAGAGTCAAGGCAAACGTAGTAAAGACCTTTCGGTGAAATTAGAAGAGAAAGAACAAGAGGGTAATCCGTCAGACCTCAACCGCCAAAAGCGTTACCGCCTAATGTGGATGGATACTAAGTACGAACCTGGTACTGTGAAAGTAGTAGCTTACGATGCCAATGGTAAGGCAGTAGCCGAAAAAGAAATTCGTACCGCTGGCAAGCCTTATGCTTTGCGTCTCAGTACTCAATACAAAACAGTGCTTACCCCTAATAGCAAAGACCTCGCTTTCATCACTGTAGAAGCGGTAGATAAGGACGGCAATTTATGCCCAACAGTGAATGACCTTGTGCAGTTCAGCGTGAAAGGAGCTGGCTTTTATAAAGCAGCTGCCAATGGCGATGCTACTTGCACCGATCAATTCCATTTACCTAAAATGCACCTCTTCAATGGAAAATTAGTGATGATGGTACAAGCAGGTGAAAAAGCAGGCGAAATTACTATTGAGGCAAAAAGTAAAACGCTAAAAGGAAAGATTTCAGTAGAAGTTAGAAAATAGAACATAGAAATTAGATGCTGTTATTTTTATATATTTTGCCAAAGGACAAGAGCCTTTGGCAAAGTTTTTTATAGTAGAGGTAAAGCCAAGAACAATTGGTGCATTAACAAAAATATTGTATCTTTGTACTTTCATCTACAAATCGTCCACTTATGAACTACCGTCTTGCCTCTCCCGCCGATGCCCGCAAAGTAGCCACTGTGCTCACCGATGCTTTTGCTAACTACAATATGTATCGTGAGGTGCTCAACTCTTTTTTTACTACCGATAGCAAGTATATCGACTATCTGAACAAATTGCATTATGTGCAAGTGATGAGCAATATCCGTAAGGGTTATTGCTTGATAGCCGAAGAAAACAACGAAATTATAGCCGTCGGAGTGATGCAATCGTTGCAATACACTCGTATTACCCTTTGGGACTACCTACGCTCAGGAGCTTTTGCGCTTTGGCGTTATGCCAAACCTACTCAATACTTTTTACCTTTCTTAGACAAGAGCAGCGAGCACGCCAAAAAACAAACTTCTGAAAACAGATGGTATTTAGAGAGTTTTGTAGTGAGTCCCGCGTAGCAAGGTAAACACATAGGAGGTAGATTTTTAGACGAAGCCGTTTTGCCTTTAGTAGCGCGTGAAGGTGGAAACCAACTCAGTTTGGTTACCAATACCGAAAAAAATGTATCTTTCTACCAAAAACACGGTTTTGAGCAAATCCACCAAACCAAAATAGGAGGCGTAGATGTTTGGACGATGCTAATGGAAGTGAAGAGTTGCTATAAAGCACCTGACAACCCTGATTAGAAGAGTAACTTGGTACTTTGAAACTTTTTTTCTACTTTTGCGCCAAACTAACGTCTAACAACTATGTCAGTAACAGTAACCATAGAGCAAACCAGTCCGCAAGCCAATGCTATTATAGAGATGTTGAGAGCTTTTGATTTTGTAACGTTCAAAGAACCCAAAAAAGCAAAAGCCTTAGCAGCGCCTACCCAGTATGTAGCTTCTGATGAAATATTAGAAGAGGACGAAAATGGTATTCCTTTAGAGCACAAGGATTTTATTTTAGACCTCTCGAGGAAAATTAATAAGAAAATAGCCAAACGCTGGGATGAGCATTTTAACTTCTAAAGAATCTTATTATCTTAAAATTACAAATAAAATAGATGCAAAAAGCTGAATATAAAGATTTTGATTTGTTTATAAATGAAAATAACACTTATAAACCTATTGCACTTGAGAGTAGGCGTTATATAGGGAGTAAAGCCAAACTTACAAGTTGGATAATGAGTATTATTGATTCAGAAACTGAGAATATCCATACATTTTGTGATATATTTGCAGGTACAGGCATAGTAGCCAGTGAGGCTCTAAAGCGATATGCTAAGGTAATTATAAATGATTTTTTATATTCTAACAACATTATTTACAAAGCTTTTTTCGGGAAAGGAGATTATAATGAGCAAAAATTAATAGAAATTGTTAATTATTACAATACACTTGATCCAAGAGAGCTTAGTGAGAATTATTTTTCAGAATATTTTGGAGGAAAATTTTATGAACATCAAACGGCAAAACTTATAGGGTATATACGTAATGATATTGAACAATTACGTACAGAACTTACAGAAAAAGAATATTGTATATTATTAGCTACCCTTATTTACAATATTGATAAAATAGCCAATACTGTAGGGCATTTTGATGCTTACATAAAAAAGCCTATAAAATCTCAGCCTTTATTTTTACGATTAATAGATGCTCATTCATACACTAATGTGGTCATTCATCAAGAAGATGCAAATCTTTTAGTTAAAAAGATAAAAGCAGATATAGTATATATAGACCCTCCTTATAATTCAAGACAGTATAGCAGGTTTTATCATTTGTATGAAACTCTTGTAAAATGGGAACAACCTACGCTTTTTGGGGTTGCACTTAAACCCAAACCTGAAAATATGAGTAGGTACTGTACTACTAAAGCAGCAGCAGTATTTGAACATTTAGTATCTCACTTACAAACACGATATATAGCGGTTTCTTATAACAATACTTATAATTCAAAGAGTAATTCGTCAGAAAATAAGATTAGATTAGAAGAGTTAGAAGCTATTTTACAACGTTGTGGTGATACAAAAGTGTTTGAGCACACGCATCCTTTTTTTAATACAGGGCGCACTTCATTTGAAGACCATAAAGAAATATTATTTATAACAAAAGTGGATGAAGGACGAAGAAGTAAGACGTTCACCCCTTTTTTATGTGGGTGATAAATATAAGTTGATAACTGAAATTAAAACATTTTTCCCCAAACAAATAAAGCGATTTGTAGAGCCCTTTGTAGGAGGAGGATCTGTTTTTTTAAATGTAGAAGCCGAGAGTTATCTATTAAATGATTTAGATAAAAATATTATAGAGATACATCAGTTTCTTTGCTCGCAAAACAAAGAAGAAACTCATTTTTTTGAGGATATTTTTGAAGTGATAACTCATTATGGATTATCGTGCTCTTATAAAAAAGATGTAGTACCTTTATCGCTTAAACAACAGTATAAAAAAACATATTACGCTCATTTTAATAAGGAAGGTTTTACTAAGCTTAAAAACGATTATAACGCATCTGATAGAAGTAATATATTGTGGCTATACGTACTTTTGATATATGGCTTTAATAGAATGTTACGTTTTAATAGTAAGAGAGATTACAATTTACCTGTAGGAAATATTGATTTTAATAAAAATGTATATAGTGCTTTAGTGAATTACTTTTCTATCACTAAAAAAAGAAAAATTTACTGGAAGAGTTTAGATTTCAGAAGATTTTTTGAACAAGAAAAGTTCTCAAAAAACGATTTTATATATTTTGACCCTCCTTATTTGATTACTTTTAGTGAATATAATAAATATTGGACAGCACAGGAAGAGAGAGATTTACTTTTAATACTTGACAATTTAAGTACTAAAGGCATTAGTTTTGCCATTTCAAATGTAACACACTATAAAAACAAAGAAAATAAAAAATTTATTGAATGGGCTAAGAAATACCAATTAAACCCTATTAAAAGCAATTACATAAGCTATCACGACAACACTATCAAAGATTTTAATGAAGTTTTGGTTACTAATTATTAATGATGAACAAGAGAACAGCAGAATATAAACCCTTATTATTTACTACTACTGTTAGAAATCCACAGCGATTAAAAGGCTTATTATGGGTTTTTAAACAATTTGATGGGCAACAACTTACTGATGAAATAGCAACTAATGTAGTAGCAGAAGCCATACGTTATGGATTGTATCGCCCTACGACAGTCACTACTGCGATAAAAGAAAAATGGAAAACTTCTCCTAAAGGAGAGTTTGCCGATAAAATACTTACTGATGAAGAAGTAACCTATTTGTTAGAAAATAATCCACAACAACATAAAGAAGCAGGTTTTGCCAGAGGCTATCCTTCGCGATTTGCTACCTTGTATGATTTTTCAAAGGAGTTAGGCTTTGTTTATTATCAACCTAATGAACCTATTGAATTCTCAACTTTAGGAACAAAGCTTGCTCAAATTTATGAGATAACACTTTCTGATGATAATATCATAACCCAAGAAGTGCATCCTGAATATGAGCAACAAGTATTCCTACAGGCAATGTGTAAATACCAAAGAGCTAATCCATTTGTGAGAGTACTTAATGATAATGTGCCTCTTATTCTGTTATTAGAAACCATTCAGAAGCTAAATGCAGATACCGAATATAACGGAGCTGGTATATCACGCAAAGAGTTACCCTTGCTCATTTTCTGGAAAGACAATAATGCTGAAGCACTTTATCGGCGCATCAAAAAATTAAGAGCAGATTATCAATACAATCCTAGTGATGAGGTCATTATAGATATATGTACCCAAGAAATAATGGGAAATTTCAAGCAATTCAAGCCTAAATCAATTATTGATGAATATCCCGATGAGTTTATAAGAAAAATGCGACTCACGGGACTTATTTCGTTAAGAGGCGGAGGTAGGTTTATAGATATTAATCATAATGAAAATAATAAGATACAATATATTTTAGCCAATTATAGTACTTATACACACTACACTTCTGAAAGAGCTTATTTTGAATATATGGCTCAGATAGATGAGAATTTGTTTAGTATACCTACTTATCAGAATGATGCCTCTAAAAATGAATTGTTATTATTGCAATGGTTAAAACAATACCAATGGGAGGTTATAAAAGAAGAATTGCTTAACTTGGCTCACCGAAAAGTGTCTAAAGATGAAGTGCTTAAGTTTTTACCAAATGCTACACGATTGGAGTTTTTGATAGCTCTTTCTATAAAAGCCAAATTGCCTAATGTAAGAGTAGTCCCTAATTATCCTGCTGACGATACAGGACTACCCACTTCAACCGCAGGAGGAAATAACGGAGATATAGAATGTGTAGAACACCCTAACGGCATACTTGTAGAAGTAACAATGGCTGAAGGAAGAACACAAACAATGATGGAGATATGGCCTATTGAGCGTCATTTAGAAGACTTTAAAAAACAATACAATAACTCACAATGTGTTTTCGTTGCTCCTACTATTTTCAGTGATTCATTAAGGCAAATAAAATTTGTTGAACAAGATAAAAATCTTTTTATTCGTCCTTATAAAATAACAGAGTTTATTTCTTATCTTGAAGAAACAAAAAGGCTGTATAATAGTTAGAAAATTAGTTATTTTGCCTATTATTTTCTACTTTTGCGCCAAACTAACGTCTAACAACCACTGCCCTTGTGGTTCACACTTATGATTAATAATAACCAATATATGAAATTCAACGAGTACAAACACTTAGACCTTACTAAGATAGCAGAAGAAATATTGGCTTTCTGGAAAGCCGCTAACATCTTTGAGCAGAGTATCGCCTCACGTGAGGGCGCTATTCCGTTCGTGTTTTTTGAAGGACCGCCATCTGCCAATGGTGTGCCTGGTATTCACCACGTGATGGCGCGCTCTATTAAGGATATTTTCTGCCGTTATAAAACTCAGAAAGGATTTCAAGTAAAACGCAAAGCAGGTTGGGATACCCACGGCTTGCCCGTAGAATTGGGAGTAGAGAAAGAACTCGGCATCACCAAAGAAGATATAGGCAAAAAGATAAGCGTAGAGGACTATAACAAGGCTTGTAAGGAAGCCGTGATGCGCTATACCGACATCTGGAACGACCTTACCGAGAAAATAGGCTACTGGGTGGATATGGAAGACCCTTACATCACCTATAAACCTAAGTATATGGAAAGCGTGTGGTGGCTTTTGAAACAACTCTATAACAAGCAGTTGCTGTACAAAGGCTACACCATTCAGCCGTACTCACCTAAGGCAGGGACAGGCTTGTCATCGCACGAGCTC
The DNA here is from genome assembly GCF_000271925.1 of Capnocytophaga sp. oral taxon 412 str. F0487. Lineage (NCBI taxonomy): Bacteria > Pseudomonadati > Bacteroidota > Flavobacteriia > Flavobacteriales > Flavobacteriaceae > Capnocytophaga > Capnocytophaga sp. oral taxon 412. Next base: position 10,712 of record NZ_AJZR01000014.1, read on the forward strand.
AACCAACCGGGTTGCTACCGCGATGTGAGCGATACTACGGTAGTAGCTCAATTTAAAGTAAAAGCGCTATCAACGGCGGCAAGTAAAGCATTGGGTAACCCTACAGCACCTATCCATATCCTCGCTTGGACAACTACCCCTTGGACGTTGCCTTCTAACACCGCGCTTGCCATGGGCAAAGAGATTGATTATGTACTCGTAAAAACATTCAATCAATATACTTTTGAGCCGATTACTATCATCATCGGCAAACCGCTTTTGGCAAAACAATTCGGCAAAAAGTTTGTAGAGGGCGATACTGTTGCTTTGGCGGCTTACACACCCGAAAGCAAGACGATTCCTTATCAAATTATAGGGGAATGCAAAGGTGCTGACCTTGTGGGTACTGCTTACGAGCAACTCATTCCTTGGTGCACTCCTACCGAAAACCCTACTGAGGCTTTCCGTGTGATTGCAGGCGACTTTGTTACCACCGATGACGGTACAGGTATCGTGCATATAGCACCTACTTTTGGTGCGGACGACGCCCGCGTAGCTAAAGAATACGGCGTGCCCCCAATGCTTGTGAAAGACGCACACGGCAATTTGATTCCGCTAGTAGATTTGCAAGGAAAATTCATCACAGGGCACAATATTCCTGAGGCTTTTGCCGGTAAATATATCAAAAATGAGTATTACGATGCAGGGCAAGCGCCTGAAAAGTCGTGGGATGTGAGCTTGGCTATTCTCCTCAAAGAAGAAAACAAGGCTTTCAAAGTAGAAAAATACGTACACAGCTATCCGCACTGCTGGCGTACTGATAAACCGGTGTTGTACTATCCGCTCGACTCGTGGTTCGTACGTGTAACCGATTTCAAAGAGCGTATGTTCGACCTCAATGAAACCATCAACTGGAAACCTAAGGCTACCGGTGAAGGGCGTTTTGGCAACTGGCTCAAAAATGCTAACGACTGGAACCTTTCGCGTTCGCGCTATTGGGGTATCCCGTTACCTATTTGGCGTACAGCCGATAAACAAGAGGAAATCTGCATCGGTTCGGTAGAAGAACTAAAAGCCGAAATACAAAAAGCTATCGCGGCAGGAGTGATGACAGCCGACCCTTATAAAGATTTTGTAGTGGGCGATAACTCCGAAAGCAATTACGACAAGGTAGATTTACACAAAAATATCGTAGATAACATAGTGCTCGTGTCGCCTTCGGGCAAGCCAATGCACCGCGAAACTGACCTTATCGACGTATGGTTCGACTCTGGGTCTATGCCATATGCACAATGGCACTATCCTTTTGAAAACAAAGAGTTTATCGATAACTACACCGCTTATCCAGCCGACTTTATAGCCGAAGGGGTAGACCAAACACGCGGTTGGTTCTATACGCTCCACGCGATTGCTACTTCGGTATTCAACAGTGTAGCGTACAAAAACGTAGTGTCTAACGGATTGGTGCTCGACAAGAACGGACAAAAGATGTCGAAACGCTTGGGCAATGCGGTAGACCCATTCACTACCATTGCCGAGTATGGTGCTGATGCCACTCGCTGGTATATGATTTCTAACGCTAATCCTTGGGATAACCTCAAATTTGATTTAGAAGGGGTAGCGGAAGTGCGCCGTAAGTTCTTTGGTACGCTCTACAACACTTATTCATTCTTTGCGCTCTATGCCAATACCGATAGCTTCACTTATGCAGAAGCCGATATACCACTGGCAGAACGCCCAGAAATAGACCGCTGGATACTTTCGGAACTCAATACCCTCATCAAAGAAGTAGATGCCCTCTATGCCGATTATGAGCCTACCCGCGCTACGCGTGCTATCTCGGATTTTGTACAAGAAAACCTCAGTAACTGGTACGTACGCTTGTCACGTCGTCGTTTCTGGAAAGGAGAATACGAAGCCGATAAAATAGCCGCTTACCAAACCCTTTACACTTGCCTCATAACCATCGCTAAACTGATGGCGCCTATAGCACCTTTCTATGCCGATAGATTGTACAAAGATTTGGTGAGTGTTACTGGTAAAGAAAACAAAGAAAGTGTACACCTCACCGATTTCCCTGTAGCTAATGAAAGCTATATCGATAAATCATTGGAAAGCAAGATGCAGAAAGCGCAGACTATCTCGTCTTTAGTACTATCGTTGCGCAAGAAAGAAAGTATCAAGGTGCGTCAGCCATTGCAAAAGATAATGATACCGATAGCCAACGCTACTGAGCGTGCAGAAATAGAAGCCGTAGCAAACCTTATCAAGCACGAGGTGAATGTGAAGGAAATAGAGCTTTTGGAAGATGCATCAGGTATATTGGTAAAACAAATCAAACCGAACTTCAAGACCTTAGGACCTAAGTTTGGTAAAGATATGAAAGCCATTGCCACAGCGGTACAAGAATTTGGTCAGCAGGAAATAGCACAGTTTGAAAAAGCACAAACGTACAGCTTGCAACTGCCTGACAAAACGGTTACTTTGAGTTTGGACGATGTAGAAATCAGCACCCAAGATATAGAAGGCTGGTTGGTTGCCACCGCTGGTAGTCTATTGGTAGCCTTGGATATTCACATCACCCCCGAACTGCGCCAAGAAGGTATCGCTCGCGAGTTGGTGAACCGCATTCAGAATATCCGTAAGGACAATGATTACGACATCACCGACCGCATACAAATACGCCTCCAAGCGCACCCTGCCCTACAAGAGGCAGTAACTGCCAACGAGGCTTACATCAAGAATGAAACCCTTACCGACAGCATCTCTTTTGTAGATAGCCTGCCAGAGGGTGAAGAAATTGCATTCGATGAAGTAACGACAAGAATAGTTGTTAGCCGGTCGTAATACAACAAGCTGTCACACACTTTGCCAATATCCCTAGATTTTGACAAAGTGATAAGAAAAGCGCGATGTTTAAAATAATAAACATCGCGCTTTTTTATTGACTTATTTACTAATTTTTCTTCCCTTTTCTTTCGTCTCGAAACCCCGTTTTTAACATTTTTAGCGGTGTTGTATTACTTTATGAATCAACTGCTTATACACCCTTTCTATACCAATCGTCCAAGATTCGTATAAGCTTCCTATAAGCTTTCTATAAGCTAACCACACCCTCCTTATACCCTTTTTTCACCAAAACTCCCTTCAACCTCCTTTTGGAAATCTCCGTTTTCTTCCGAACTACTCAACCCTCCACATTTGCTAATTCTCTCATTTGCTAATTTACTAATTTCCCCGCCCCCACATACCCAGCTGTGAGCTCTCGCTGGCTTTGGCTCGCACCTTTGGCAAAGTTAATCGCCCGTCGCTTCTCCCTCTAATACCTATGGACTATGACCTTTTCTAATTAAAAGTATATTTCAAAAAGTGTTTAGGTACTGAAAACTTTTATTTTTAGAATCAGAAAGATAAAAAAGTGAGGTTCAACGGCAGAAATTTTTAGAGCATTTATAACTTATAAAGATAATTTTGTCCTAACTTTATAACTATCAAAACGTTCACTGAAATTGTTAATAACTGTGTTGATAACTATTTTGTTTTTGTTGAAAACTTGTCACTTTATTCCGTATCTTTGCCCCAGCAACTAAGGAAAAAACACTTCCCCTTTTTAGGGAACTTATAAAAGCAACATTATTCAATGCGTTATAAATGAGTGATTTATATAAATCACTCAGCACTTTCTTTCTCTCTAACTAAAAGAAGAGGGTTAAAAATAAAGTTATTAGGCTATACTTGTATTATATAAACATTCCTAATACATCACATACTTGAAAATTGTTAATAAAATAGAGAAATTAGTGACCATTACCATTACAACTTGGAAGCTTAATGCTCGAGAAATTAAAATTTGTATCTGAAATAATAATAAAATAAAAAATTATGTCTAAATTCACTAAGCTTACAGCTGAACAGCTTCAAACAAAGCGTAATTTCATCGAAAATTACCTACAATCTCACAATGCCGCTACTGGGTCTCTCTTCGATGCCAATGCCAATGTGGCACATAAAAACATCGCTACGATGGAGGCAGAACTCAATAAAGATATCAATATCCAAGTGAACCGTTCGCTCGTGTCTCACAAAATCGAACAGCTCTTTGGCAAAGAATTAGCCGATGAGTATATCCGTCAGATTGAGGAACACGAAATCTACGTGCACGACGAAACGAGCCTCAAACCTTATTGTGTGAGCGTTTCGATGTATCCTTTGCTCTTGGACGGGCTCGTAAAACTCGGCGGGGAAAGCAAAGCTCCGCAACACTTAGCAAGCTATTGCGGGTCGTTCGTGAACTTCCTCTTTTCCGTTTCCTCACAATTTGCAGGAGCGGTAGCAACGGTAGAGTTCCTAATGTACTTCGACCATTTTGCTCGTAAAGACTATGGCGATGATTACCTCAACACCCACCGTGAAGTGATAGAAAACGAACTGCAACACGTAGTATACGCTATTAATCAGCCAGCAGCAGCACGTGGCTATCAGTCAGTATTCTGGAACATATCGCTGTATGACCGCCCTTATTTCGATTCGATGTTCGGTACATTCGTTTACCCCGATGGTAGCAAGCCTACTTATGAGTCTTTAGACAAGCTCCAACAGTTCTTTATGCATTGGTTCAACATCGAGCGCACCAAAGCGATACTCACCTTCCCTGTGGTAACCGCAGCAATGCTCACTAAGGACAAACACGTTTACGACGAGCATTTTGCGCGCTTCTGCGCCAAAGAGCTCAGCGAGGGCAATGCATTCTTCATCTATCAATCAGATAATGCCGATTCATTAGCAAGTTGCTGTCGCTTACGCAATGAAATTTCTGATAACACTTTTAGTTATTCACTCGGTGCGGGAGGTGTTTCTACCGGTAGTATTAATGTGATAACCATTAATATGAATCGCCTTTACCAAAAACACTTGTCGTTGGAACGCACCTTAGATAATATCCATAAATACCAAGTAGCTTACCGCGCTATTGTTCAGGATTACAAAGATGCGGGTATGTTACCAGTGTACGATGCGGGCTTCATCTCACTTGATAAACAATTTCTCACCGTTGGTATCAACGGAATGGTGGAAGCTGCAGAGTATTTAGGTATTCGCATTTCCGACAACCCCGACTATAAAGCATTCATCAACAAAAACCTCAAACTAATTTACGACAAAAACAAGGAAGCTAAAGCCAAATATGGCTTTATGTTCAATACCGAGTTTGTACCTGCCGAGAACTTAGGCGTGAAGAATGCTGCTTGGGACAAAGCCGACGGCTTGCAAGTGCCACGTGATTGCTACAATTCATATTTCTATATTGTGGAAGACAGCTCTCAAAACCTTATCGATAAGTTCTATTTACACGGAAACGACTATATACAGTACTTAGACGGCGGTTCGGCTTACCACTGCAATCTCGAAGAATACACCACTGCCGAAGGTTTTTATAAGTTGCTAAATGTAGCCGCTAAAACGGGTTGTAACTACTTCTGCTTTAATATATGCGTAACCGTGTGCAACGATTGTGGCTATATCGATAAACACACGCACGACCACTGCACCCATTGTGGTTCTGAAAATATCGACCACGCGACACGGGTGATAGGCTATCTCAAACGCATTACTAATTTCTCTAAAGACCGACAAAAAGAAGCTAAAATACGTTACTATGGGAACGCTACGGTATAGCAGTTACGATATAGTCCTCCAAGAAGTACCTAATGAGATATCCCTGTGTTTTACCATCACAGGGTGTCCGTTAGGTTGCGAAGGGTGCCATTCCGAATATATTTGGGACGGTAGCAAAGGCTGTGCGCTTACTAATGAAGGTTTGGAACAACTGCTTAGCAAGTATGAAGATATGATAAGCTGTGTGCTGTTTATGGGAGGCGAGTGGCAGGTAGAAACCCTGCTCTCGCTTATCTTCCAAGTGAAGTGCAAACGGCTGAAAACGGCACTCTATACAGGGCTTAATCTTAAACAAGTACAGCGCAAATACCCTGAGCTGTTAGGGTGTTTAGACTACATCAAAACCGGTAAATGGTTACCTAAACTCGGTGGCTTAGACAGCCCCACCACCAATCAAGAGTTTTTAAACCTGCAAACCGGAGAGGTGATGAACAAAGTGTTTTTAAAGGTAAAAGGAAAAGCCTGACTGCAGACGTAGCTAGGTGTGTGAATAAGAAAATAATACCAAGATTTCACACGTACAGCTATCTCCTCTTTTATTGTTGCTTGTGTGATGGGAGTGATAGACTACAAACATACGAAAGACAAACGGGAAGTAATAAAAAAAGAACGACTTAATCAAGTCGTTCTTTTTTTATTACTTGTTTAACACTCTCCTCAGGGTAAGGGTGGCTAATACTAAATATACCAAACACAGTGCCCACATTCCCAGCCAATATGGCATAATGGTAGTGATATGAGCTCCCATCTGGGTAATAGATATAAAACCCTTGCTCCCTAAAGTAGTAGGTACAATATATGAAAAAACACTCAGCCATTCAGGCATCGCTACGGTAGGCCACGAAAAGCCAGTAAGCATCACCGCAGGCAAAGAGGTATACATAATGAGCATAATGGCGTCTTCACGTCGATGTAAAAAGTTCAGCAAGCAAAGTCCCATAAATACAATCGACAGGATAAATGGTATCATAAAAACCATAGTGCTTAGTATCGTGCTACGTACAGGAATGCCAAACAATGGCATTATAATTCCTAAAATAATGAGTAATATCACCATTGAAAAGGCTAAATAAGTAGTAGCTTTCCCCATTACAATAGGCAGAGCTCCCCAAAAACTATCGGAGTTAGGATATATTTTTTTAAGTTTATTACCCTCTCGCATCGTTCCTCCTAACATACCTACGGCAGTGAGTATGGTAGTTTGAAAGATAATCACAAGCACTATGGGAATAAGGAAAGTAGCATAACCCAAAGAGGGATTGTATAAGCTCACTACTTGGGCACTCACGGGCATTGCCTCATCGCGTGCTTGGATAGGGAGTTTGCCTTGTGCCGAAGTGCGTTTCACCTCAACCCCTGCATTCAGGTAAGTAGCCGACACTTTAGCGGCGGTAAGTATTTGCTTGTAATAAAGCATATAAGAAGCATCGGCATAGACCGATATAGTAGGTTGTTCTCCGCGTTGTAGGTCACGTGCAAAACCGTTGGGAATGGCTACTATCCCCCGTATTTTCTCCTGCTGAAAGGCCTTTTCAGCTTCGGTGAGGTTGAGGTAACTGCTGTAAATAGCGGTCTGACTCGTGGCATCAATCATACGCAACAACTGACGGCTTTGCGCAGTATTATCCTCATCTACTACTCCAATAGGAAGCTCTTGCAAAGTCTCTTCGGAATAGAGATAAGTATAGATGAACGACACCGCAATCGCTACAATTACAAACGAAAAGAATACCGCTTTGTCGCGGAATATATATTTGGCTTCCCAAAGCATCGCACGAGTGAAATCGGCTGAACTTTGATATATGTAACTTCTAAACTGTTTCATAACCTCCTGATTTTATCTTTTTCACAAACATAGGATAAGCCACTATAAGCAACAGTCCAAAGAGCAATAATGCCAGAAGCGGTTGCCACGTCATCTCTACAGGAATGCCCTTAATGGCGCGATTTACATAGTATTTCATAAAATGAGCATACGGAAAGATTTGCGCTAAATACTGCATACTCTTAGGAAGCCCTTCCATAGGAAAAGTATAAGCCGCAAATGAGAAGGCAATCGCTGTAAAACCACTGCCTATGGTAAGTGCCGACCTAAAATTAGGCAATATAGAAACGAGTGCAATACCTATAATCTGATAGATTACTACTAGGGCAAAAGTAATAAGCACCACATTCAGCATTGGGATATGCAAAGGAGCCCCGATAAGCTCAAAGAGGAGGTAATTCATCCACCACGCTACAAAAAGGAGCACTAATGTATAAGGGAAGAGTTTCCCCACAAGGGCTTTCAGCGGACTGCCACCTGCTTGCTTGAGCCACTGTTTCCCTCGATGGTAACGAAACTCAACCCCCAATACATACACCGTTACCATCATTACAATCATTTGGAGCATCATAGGCAAAAGTGCTGTGAGCAGGTAATAGGCATAGTTAGCATAAGGGTTAAATAATCCGTGGTCGTCTACCTTTACGGTTTGAGCTTCGGCACGTACCTTCTCGGGTTGTTGGCCTTTTTGCATTTTCTTTTTCATCACCAGTCCGGCAGAGAACATTCCTACAGTAGTTTGAAAATCCTTTTGGATAAGACTTGCCCCCAGCATAAACTGACTATTAGTATAGCAAATCACCGATTGGTTTTCACCTTTGAAGAGTTTCTGCTGAAAGTCGGCAGGGATAACGATAAAGCCCATTATCTGCTGTTGCTGGATAAGGCGTTGGGCTTCCTGTTCATCGGTGAGTTTGATTTTTAGGTCTATATTGGGCGTAGCATCAAGCATACGCAAAAGGTTTTCGGACAGCTGACTTTGGTCGTAATTGATATACGCCATAGGGAGGTCGCGTGGTACTCCTTTGTAAAATACCGCCGCAAAGAACCCAAAGATTACAAAAGGGAACACCAAAACGTAAAACAGCCGTTTGGGCGATAGGAATAGGTTCTTGCATTCTTTTTTAAATAAATACATAATTAATTTGTCAATTAGCTAATTAGTTAGATTTCTTCAGCGTCTTCTAAGTTTTCTATTAGGATAGGTTTTTCTTCTTCAAAGTGAAAAGAAACTCCATAAGGCTCGCAAAAGCTGAAACCACCTTCAGCAAAATGCAATATCCATTCTTTGTTGTCATAAAATAGGAACTGCGGACTTTCAAAAGGAACTTCTTGCAAGGGAACACTTAACAATCGTTTTTCTTCTTCTGAAAGATGAAAGCTATCTGAGCATATTAGCAGTTGTTTTTGAAAATAAAAAAGTGCTTTGGCAACCAACTTATCTGCGCTGACAAGGATTTTTTCAATAAAAGCAATAGTATCAGGTGCGATGGTTTTACTTTTGCTAAACACAGAAAAAGGCAGCTGTAAAGTTTCTTTATAGAAATCACTTTTCCACTGATATGAAGCCTCCCAAAAATACTCATCTCCCACTTTTTGTGAGAAAGTAAGAGTGCCAAACTTGGTGGTATAGTTAGATATGTTCATTGCTTTAACCATTTAATTTCTTCTTTACTAAGGAGAAAATATTTATATACAAAGTTTTCGCAAGCTTCTTGTTCGCTATCAAAAGACTGTTCATCACAGAAGCAACGAGTATCGGCAAGGCATACCACCCATTGGTTTTCTCGTTGCAGAAGACAAGTGTTGCCCACAGCTACATTTCCTTGCTCAAAAGTATTTGTTTTAAAATAACACTGAGCAGGGTTATAGTTCAAGGCTTCTAAAGCTTGTAACAACTCTTTGAATGTGGGAATAGGGAGTTGTTCTTTTATCTGGGCTAAAAGTTGTTGCCTTTTCTTCCTTTCTTGTTTGTTTTTCTTGGAAAACCAAATGAGTATAAACGCCCAAGCCAAAACAGCTATTAATAGAGGGGCAAGTATATTGTAATTCACAAGAGCATTCCACATAGGCTTTTAGGTTTATTCAGATATAATGAACAAAATTGAGGCTATTCTGAGGGTGATTTTGTTATTGTCTTCTTGTTTTTAACGAGTGTTGTAATTCCTAATACAAAAAATAATACCAAAGAAAGTACCACAAAGATACATTTCATAAGAGAAAAATAAGGCGCTAAGGTCTCTATCCATAAGTTTTCAGGATAGTGTGTGAGCATTGTAATGGTACTAAAATTTTCTGAATAATCAGAAATACCTCCTATTATTGGGAAATATGATAAGAAAAGGAGCTTTCTTTGGTTGAGTTTTTCTAAAAAGAAACGTATCAGTTGATAGTAGGTAATAGCAAACAGACCGGGATATATCATATCCACAGGAATTTGTCGGTATAAATAGAAATGGCGACCTTCTTCACCTAAACGCCTAAATAGCTCTTGAATGTAAGAGGCATCATAAAACGGAGGCACATCTAAAATATCCATTCCTCCAGCCATTGCTTTAAGAGCTGGTACGGTTACCAACATCAAATAGGCATATACTGAAGTAGTAATGATAAAAAGTATCCAAAGTTTTTTCTTTTTCATTTCTAATTAATTTTTGTTGTTTTTCTAAATTATCACGGATATTCCCAATCCTAAGAAAGATTACGGAGTTTACACCCCTAACGCTTCTCTTTCCTTCTTTGGTACATTGGCAAGAACTTGTTCATAAGAGTGCTGTACCATTTCTTTGATAAGGACTTCGGGAAGACTCTCTAAAAACACGGTATTCCAATGTTTTTTATTCAGGTGATAGCCTGCTACAATCTTATCGGGGTACTCCTCGCGGAGCTCTACCGCACGCTCAGGTTCGCATTTGAGGCTAACACTCATAGGCACGCGGTTTAGGTTCATCAGTGCAAAGATACGATTTGCTATACGGAAGACCAAAAAGTCCTCCCCGAAAGGCATATCCTCAGTAGTGTGAGGTAAAGTTAAGCAAAAATCTCTAAAGGTTTCTATGTTCATTTCTTTCGAATGTTATATAATTCTCCGCCACTATCACTGTCTTTATAAATCAAGACCCTATCGCCCCAAAGGTCTTTTATTTGTATTATTTTCCGTGAGCTTTTGGTGTTCCATTTAAATTGGATAGAGTCATTGCCTATCTTAAAAGTATAGTATTTATAGCCGTAAGGATAAAACCAAAATGCAAAATGATTTCCTCCGCCCTGATTCCCCAAAACTACCTGATCAAATGAGTACAAATTATTGGTGATTTTATTATCTACTAAATTATAGCTTGGTGTTTGGGTATATTCTATTTCATAAAAAGTATTGTATTTATAATCTTCCGTAAAATATTCGCCTTTGCTTCCTATGCACACAATAGACGTGAAACCTACAGGAATTATTTTTTGTATTACACCTAATTGCTCGTCAATATATTGTCTGCCTATCTTTCTAATAGCTTCTAAATCATATTTTCCATTCTTATCTTTTGGAATAGAGTAGTTTTTAATAATACTATCGTGGCCTAAATACTGTAATTCCTTTACTTTTTCAGCTTTTGTCCAAGGATAAGTGTATTTATAGATAATATCCTTATATTTTTCGCCTATGACCTTGTCATAAAATGTTTTATTTCCCTGAAAAACACCTTTAGCATTTATCTTTTGTTTGATTTTAAAGTTTTTATCAAGTAAAAACCAATCGTATTCTTTGTTTAAATATATAAAATCGTCAGTTGGGTCGTAGATAATCCTATCAGAGCTCATAACATCTTCTTCAGTAAGTAGTGTATCTACTATAAAAAGATTTTTGTCAAAGCCGTTAAACTCAGGAATCTCAGGGTGCTTGTCTTTCCCTGGTACTTCATAACCGCAACTGATACATAAGCATAGTTGTGCTAATAAAGTCGCTGTTTTTAAATGAAGGAATCTCATTATTGTAATGTATTTTATTTATGTTACTCGAAAATCTTGATGATTTATTAGTTTATTCTATTTTTCAGTATTAGAAATAGTTTTTCTTATCTACAAATGCTTGCTTTTATAAAATGTGAATTATTGTTTTATTCTGGTTATCTTTCGCTGAAAGCTTAAACAGATTTCTTCTATTGATGTTTGCTTAGTATTAAACACGAACTAGGAGAATCGCACCAGTAGGGGATAAATCTATTAATGAGCCAATTGGCAAATTAGCTAATTAGCTAATTGCCAAATTACTCTTCACCATCTTGTATTTCTTCCTTTCTCCTTCAACAGTGGCTACTACTTTAAAGCCAAGTTTTGTATAAAGACCTTTAGCTATGGGGTTGTCATCAAATACATTTAGGCTAATAGAATGAACTCTTTTATCCTCAAAAAGCATTGCGATAAATAACTGCATTGCTGAGGTGCCTAATCCTTTTCCTGTAAGCGAAGGATTGATAAGAAATCTACCAATATGTACGTTGCTCCCTTCTACTCTTATTTGCTGAATCATCCCTATAAAACTACCCTCTGCCTCAATACGATAACAATGAGGCAAAGCATTGAGTGCTTCTATGGTAAGAGGATAAGGCAAAGCATCTCCCGCCCATTGTTGCAAGAAATAAGCATCTTTGCTATTTGTCCAGCGTATAATAGCTTGCTTATCTTTAGTTGATAATCCTTCAGTTATTCTCATTTTTCACTTACTAATACTGACATTCCGGGTCTTAAATCCTTTACTTTTTGGGTAGGGTAGGCTTTGATAGCGAAAGTTTTCTTGTCGAAGTCGCCTTTGCTCTTGGTAGCTGTCCAAGTGGCGAAATCGGCTTGTACGGCGATGTGTTTTACTTCCAACTCTATCTCCTGATTGCCAAGGGCGGGTACGATGCCTTTGAATTTAGTGCCTATCTTGAAGTCTGCCATTTTATCTTCGCGTATGTTGAACACCACCCACTCGTCTTGGGTATCGATGAGGTTCATCACAGGGTAACCCGCATTCACGATTTCGCCTTCGTTGGGGATAATGGTTTGTATCTCGGCATCGGTAGGGGCAAACACTTTAGCACCATCTTTATAGGCATTTACCTCAGTAATGACCCCTTGCGCTTGGGCTACAAGGGCTCGGGCAGCGGTTTTATCCTCTACACGAGCTCCGTTTTTCGCCATTTCGTATTGTGATTTGGCTGCTTCGGCTTGTTTTTGTAAGGCAACCATTTGGGTATAAGCCTCATCTTTCTTTTGAGCAGGCAATACCTTTTCGTTATAGAGGTTGCTCACACGCTGATAGGTTTTCTCAGCGAGCTGGGCAGCTGCTTCGGCTTGTTGCCATACATTGTAAGCCCCTTGAATCTGTTCGCTACGAGCTCCTCTTTGTGCTTTATCGGATTGAGCTTGTGCTGCCAAACGTGCTGCTTCGGCTTGAGAGAGTTTGGCATCGAGTTCAGTGCTTTCGAGTTCCAAAAGGAGGTCGCCTTTGTGCACTTGGTCGCCTTCCTGCTTGTAGATAGCTTTCACCCTACCAGGTACTTTTGGGGCAACGTTGATTTGTTTGGCTTCTACTTGTCCTTGCAAATATACAGGTTCGCGGTTACTAAAAAAGTAGATAGAAAGAATAAGAACTACTGCAAATACAGTGATTGTTACAATAAGACCGGTGATGTTTTTCTTTTTCATTGTTTATTTAGTTTAGCCCTTTACCCACTTACTCGGCAATTGCCGACAATCCCGAAGGGGGACAATCCATAAATAGGATAAAAACAAGGGTGTTATTATGGTTATTATTTTTGTAATGTATTAATTCTGCTTGCGGCTTCTCCCCCTTCGGGGGTTGGGGGGCTACCTTACTTGTTCGCTGAATTTATCGCTCATTCCGCAGGTTTCGAGGAGCTGGGCGAGGGTTTTGTCCATTTCAAAAAGGGCTTGGTAGCGTTTGATTTTAATAGAAGCCAAATAAAGGTTGGCATCGGCTACATCGGTGGAGGTGGAGAGACCTTCGGCAAAAGCCTTGTCGCGGGCACGTACGAGCTCTTCGGCAAAACGCAAACTCTCTTCTAAGCTGAGGTATTGTTCGCGTTGCTTTTCAATCTCGGTGTACTGTTTTTTCACTAAGGTTTGTACGTCTTTTTCGGCTTGTGCGGTGATGAGCTCCACACTCTCGCGCATCGCTTTGGCTTGGGCTATCTTGTTTTTGTCCTGTAAACCGTTGAAGAGATTCCACTGTAACCCTACACCTACTACCCAGTTATCGGGTTCGGTTAAAGGTAGATTTTCGCTCCACAAATACTTTTTGCCTACTACGGCTACATCGGGCAAATAAGCGGCTTGTTGCGCTTTTACGCTTTGGGTAGCCATTTGGGCTTTCAGTTTGGCTTGCACAATCATAGGGTAGTGTTCTTTGGCTTGCTGTTGGTAGTACTCAAGCGATTGAAGAGGTGCCACCTCAAAAAGTTCGGTGGTGAGGGCTGTGAGCGGTTGCTCGGTAGTGCCCATTACGCCATAGAGAACTGTTTGCGCTAATTGTATGTCCTTTTCAGCAGCCATCACCTCACGCTCGGCATCGGTAACGGCTTTTTTAGCTTGCATTGTTTCTACGGAAGCTATCATTCCGTTCTTTTCGAGCTTTTGGGCATTTTCATAGTGATGTTGCGCTGTTTCAAACGACTGTTTTCTCACTTCCAACGCTTTTTGGGCTAACTGTACTTGAAAATAACGTTCCGCCAACTCACTGATGAGGGCATTTTCGGTTTTTTTGCTCTCTACGGTGGCTATTTCGGTGTTGAGCGCACTCACGCGATTGCCTACACGCACCTTTCCACCAGCAAATAGCACCCATTTGGCATCGGCGCTTACTTTCCAGATGTCTTGTTCTTGGAACTTATAACGCCAGTCTTGGGCAAAAAGCGGTTGTATTCTGCCAAGTAGGGGGGTGAGTAGCGGACGCATAGGGGCAGGCACTTGGGTTGCGAATCCCTGTAAGCCACTTTGTAAAGGCGACTTATACTCGTTAAAGCTCAACGAAAGCGGGTCGGAGAGGTGCATATAACTAGCGTTAAGACTCAGTTGGGGCAGATAGAGCCCACGGAATGACTTGCGATTATAATCGGCTGCTTCAGTTTGTTTTTCGATGCCTTTGAGTTTTTGGTTGCCTGAACGCATCTGGCTAAGCGCTTCGTCGAATGAGAGCGATTGCGCTCGTAATGAAGCTGTTATCCCTATAACGAAGAGGCATAGTAAAGTATATTTTTTCATAAAAGAAAACTTTTTATTTCTACGGGGCAAAATTACGGCGATTTTTCCAGATGAACGACTCGTTTGTTTGCAAAGTTTTTAAGATAGATTAAAAAATAAAGCCTCTTAATTTATTTCTTCTCTATTTGACAGCCGTATGACTTTGTTTTATCAAAGGTTAAAATATATCGTTTTCCTTGGTAGGTGAATCTTACCCCTATTTGAGCTGTATTTTCAAAGGTTTCAGTGTGGGGTAAATCGGGAAGAGCTGTATCGCCTACTTGGATAATATGCATAAACAAGTCTTCTTTAGAAGCTGTTTGTGGGCTCACTTCTATACGCCAATGTCCCAACTGTGGGTGATTGGCAGGAGGGAGATTCATATTATACCCGTAATCTTGTGGAGTGAGTTTGGGTAGAGGCCAGTTGCGTCCGTCAGACCAGAAATCCTTTCCACTTCCACCTATTTTAGTAAGTGTAGCATTGGCAGGGAATAAAGTACGGCAAATCATCTTACCTCCTTCGGAGGTTTCCGAGAACTCTCTGCTTCCTTTCATCACAGGTTCGTTGATGGTGTGTATCAGCCAGGTTTTGGGATAATTCTTGTCGGTAGATGTTACCCTATCGAACACTACAAAAAGGTCGGGGTAGAAATATATAAATTCACGTACGACTAACGAGGCTTTTTGGCTGTTGTAGCTTTTAGTAGCATCGGAGGCGAGATATACATAATCGTCAGTGATACGCTTCTCTTTCAATACAGAGCCTAATATGTTGTTTTGTCCGCCATCGTTGGGGATAGGTTCGAACTTGTTTTCGGTAGAAGCCCCTCCGCCCCAGTATTCGGGCATTTTCTCATTGGGCATTCTGATGGTTACGCAGTTATGGGCTACCGTACGGGCGTAGTAATGCGACAAATGCCAGCCAGGTTCGGGGCGGGTACCTGTATCTAACGCACGGTAACCTTTTTTGTAGATAGTGAAATGATTGTTATCGAAGTGCTTGTGGTAAGAGGTTTTGCCTCCGCTCACAAAAAGAGCATAAGTGTCGTTTTCACCCGTTCCTGAACGCATAATGACTTCTCCTGTCCCTTCGAAATACACGGCACCTTTACCCGAAGGTGTCGCTCCCTGAGTTCCTTGAGGATATTTTTGTAAGAACGGCATAAAGGGTAGTCGTTCTGTATAGTGTTTCTTATCGAATAAGCCTAACAGGCGTTGTATATTGGTAGAACTTCCATAAAGAGAGGCTATCTCTCTCAGGTGATAATTGATGTCTCTTTCGGGGAGCAAGCAATCGTAGTGATAACTGTCGCCAAAGCCAAACTCGCGATTGTTTGGTAAGCGATTCCAATCGATATAGTCCAAATATTTGAATACGTAGTTGAGCCTTTGAGAGAGGTCTACGCCTGTGGCTGCGCGATGACTGCGAATGAAATTGAAATCGGCGATAGGATAAGCACCTAACGAATAGCCTACACACCCTGTGACAGCCCCTCCGCTCATACCGATAATATCGCGACGATATTCTGCCATTTTCATATTCAGGGCAAATCCTTTTTGAAACATATCTTCACAGCGTGCGTTATCAATACCGTCGTTGTGAAAGGTGATACCTATATACCACGGTAGGGCGTCTGTGCCATAAAATCCTGTATTGTATCCCCCTGTATTCTCCCGATTGCGCTCTGGGCGTAGTCCTTTTCCGTGCCAAGCAATATCCATCATTACCTGATAAAGAGGTTTGCCTATTTGCTCGCGTTCTTTGGGGGTTAAGTAGTTGTAAATCCAATCATAAGCACATAATGCATTGATTTGAGGAAACACATACCAATCAGCATTTAAGTTGTGACTTACCCGAAGGCGGTAATATTCAGTGATTTTTTGTAAGAATTTTTTGGTATAGTCGAGATATTTTGCTTCACCCGTTATCAAATATAATATGGCGACTTGCGATACTTTGGAGATTTTCAAACCGTTATCAGTACCATTCACCGCGGTAGGATTTTCAAAAGAAATAGGTTCATTTAAGAGCTTATCCACATCTCTTTTAGTTTCGGTATACGTATCCAGAGCCGAGCTTTGGGCAGCGTTTTTGATATTCGGAATATCTTCTTTAGTAATAAAAAGGCGTGGGTGTTCGGTGCGAACAACGCCTGTTATCTCTTGCTCATCAGGGTCTGTATCTTTACGACACGATAGCATCGCTATTAGCAGAGTCCATAGCATCATAAATACTGTTTTTTTCATAAGTAAATAGAATGTTTTTAGTTTATTTAATTGTTCTTGTTGCTTTGCTATATTTAAGGTGAGTTCGACGTAAGAAAAGTGTAGCTTACGCTACAGAAATCTTACAAATATTTACAAATCAAACAAAAGGGCAATAAGTTGCCTTTAGACACATACTCTGCTATGCCAGCTCGCAGACTACACACAGATTACACGAGTTTGACTCGGATATTGTTTATAAAATGGAATATGATTTGTTTTAACGATGCAAAGTTACAATGAAAAGATGAGATAAGCAACTGTAGCAAGACAGGTGCGAGCCGCACAGGCAGTGTGAGCCACACGGGCAGATTAATTAGGAAATTAGAGAATTAGCAAATGAGGAGGGTTGAGGAGTCCGGAAGAAAACGGAGATTTCCAAAAGGAGGTTGAAGGGAGTTTTGATGAAAAAAGGGTTTAAGGAGGGTGGGGTTAGCTTATAGAGAGCTTATAGGAAGCTTATACGAATCTTGGACGATTGGTATAGAAAGGGTATATAAGTAATTGACTTATAACACAATACAACAGTGCTAAAAATGTTAAAATCGAGGTTTCGAGGCGAAAGAAAGAGGAAGTAATAGTGCTCTCACCTGCCCTCTATTTAAGAAAAGGGATATAGAGAGGTAAAGGTTGGGGCGGAAAATATAAAAGTACGAAAAACTTTTTTAAAAATCAATATTGACGGGTGTTTATTTTTTTTATATCTTTGTACCTTATTAAGGTTATACTTTGTATTTTTTAAAGACTTAAGATATGAAAGCAAGAAATATTATAATCTTTATCTTAGTTTGCATTGCGTTGTTTTTCTATGTAAACTTCTTTTATGCTATAGAAGTTCCTTATTTTAGCTATGAGGCGATGTCGAAAACATTTTCTGTGCTAATCTTCCCTTTTGTGGGGATGTTTGTGTTCTTTTGGTTTCAAAAAAGAGGTTCTGAGCATTCTTGAGAGTCCTCTTCCGCTATGCTCTCAAAAAGAATTGATAATCAAAGTTATATCGACGTCGGTTAGACATAAAGTAGCCGGCGATAGTTGGGTATGTGAGAAGCTAAGCATCGGAAATCAAGGCTACGAATTACGAAACGGCTTTTTAAGACTTCGCTTGAAGATTAGAATTTGGGCAAAGTTTGAGAGATTATCAGAATGAGAGACACAAAGGAAGAAAAAAAGTAGCTAATATATGATATTGCTTCAACGTATTTTGTGATTATGTATAATATTATAAGTATAAACAAATTGAAATAGAGATATGAAGACAAGTGTTATTTTATTTATAGTAGGTGTTGTGCTTATTGTTTTAGGAGCTCTTGCTAAGATATTGCATTGGGAAGTGCCTGTTAGCGGTTCTTTATTTATAGCATTAGGTTTTATACTGGAAATTATAGCTTTATGCTTGCTTTTAGCAAGAAGTAGGAGAAGCAGATAGTCTTTCTTGATAGTTAGAGATTTTCTTTATAAAAGGAAGTAAAAAAGCACCAAAGGTAAGGGAGAATAGTTCTTCCTTACCTTTGGTGCTTATAGAAAACGGGTTTTAGGTTCTATTTTTTGCTATTTTGCTTGCCTAAATAATGGTCGAGTGCTACGGTCATTGAGGGGCTCTCAGGTGAGGGAGCTTTAATATCAATGATAAGACCGGCTTCTTCGGCGGCTTTTAGGGTCGCATCGCCATAGACGGCTATTTTGGTTTTCTTCTGTGAGAAATCGGGGAAACTTTTAAAAAGCGCCTCTATTCCTGCAGGCGAAAAGAAAGTAAGAATGTCGTACTTATTTTCTTTAATGGCTGAAATATCGCAATATACAGTGCGATAGAACACTACGCGTTCCCATTTTATCTTGATGTCGTTTAAAGCTGCGGTAGCCTCTGGCTTAGGGGCATCGGAACCTGGGAAGAGGAATTTCTCTTCTTTGTATTTTTTGAGGATAGGCAAAAGGTCAGCAAACTCTTTTTTACCTACGTATATTTTGCGTTTACGATAGGTAATATACTTCTGCAAATAGTAAGCGATGGCTTCGGACTGACAGAAATATTTCATAGTTGTAGGCACCTTAAAGCGCATTTCTTCAGCAATACGAAAATAGTGGTCTACCGATTTACGGCTAGTGAGGATAACGGCTGTAAAATTAGTAAGGTCAATCTTCTGCATTCTGACGTCCTTAGCGGTCATTCCTTCGACCTTAATAAAGGGCACAAAATCCACTTTTACCTTGTGGTTTTCAATAATTTGTGCATAAGGTGAGCTTTCGGCTTTCGGTTCTGGTTGCGAAACTAATATCGATTTTACCTTCATAAATGTTATTTCTTTACACCTCCTAACGCCCTATTATGAAACAAATTGAGCCATTTTCTGTACTTCAATTAAGTATTCTGTTCCATAGATGAGAAAGATATAGGGTGCGATTTCGAGGGTGCAAAGATACAAAATAAAATAGAATAAATAGGGTTTTATTTCTTTTTGATTGTTTTTTATGATTTTAATCCAACCTAATACATTGATTGCTAATAATATGGATACTAACACGAAAAGTAATAAAAATAGCTGTTTTTTATTGGTAAAAGGGATATAAACTCCCAAAAAGAGGAGTATAACCATTACAATTGCGGCATAAGATGAATAAGAAACCCTAGTGAAGATGTAATCTCTTGCGAAATCATAAAGGTCGAACAGGCTACTAATCCATTGTTGTAAGAGGAGTTTTGTGATTAACAGTGAGAAGACTATAAGCACCAATTCCAGAAACATAAACTGAGAGTTGTAAAGTTCTGTGATGCCAAAATTCTTTAGCATAACATAGAAAAGAAGAGCTAAACACACACATTGCAAGAGAAAAAGCACTGTCATAAAGAGGTGCAATCGGCGTTCCTTTTTGCCGTAAATTACAATATATTTATTGTTAAACAGTAAGTTTTGATAATCGGCAAAGTGTTTAGGGTAGAATATACGCAGGAAAGCCACCAACCCAAAGATGAGTAGGAAGGCAGGAAATATCCACGAAAGATAAGACTGATGTAGTTCTAAGGCTTCCAAATACTGTATTTTATTATGGTTCGACTGTTGCTGGGTTCTCTTTTAGGGATTCAGAGGGTAGCTTTCCAATGCTATCGCGTTGTTTTTTGAGTTTTTCTTCTACCTTTCTCACTATACGGTCATAGTCTTTAGGCAAGGAGGCATAATAGACCATATTTTGTGCGAGCAAAAGGCTATCGAGCTGATATTTCTTATAGATGAACTGTTTCGAGTTGAATTGTAAAGAATCTAGCATTTGGGCTTGTGAAACCTTCATAGATTCTAAAACAGCCAAATCGTAAAGCAGACTTTCCATTTGCTTTTCGTCTAAAAACTTATCGGGTTTAGGTACGATGTTCTTTTTGCAGGCTACTACAATGAGTAGCAAAGCGAATATATAAATGATTTTTCTCATAGTCTTATCTGTTAAAAGTGATGCGTTGCCCCTGAGGCTCTGCAATTACCTTGCCATTGTGGTACACCTCTTTGCCATTTACGAAGGTACTCACTACAGCCGAGTGAAATTGTTGCCCTTCGAGCGGACTCCAGCCACATTTATACAGCAGGTTGTTTTTCTGTACTGTCCACTGTGTATCCATATCCACCAAAACAAGGTCGGCGTAATACCCTTCGCGTAAGAAACCGCGGTCTTTTACCTGAAAAAGAATAGCGGGATTATGACACATTTTTTCTACTATTTTTTTGATAGAAATGCTACCTTTATGAGCTTTCTCGAGCATTGCCACGAGCGAGTGTTGCACCAAAGGCGCCCCCGAAGGGATATTCAGATAGCCCTTGCGCTGTTTTTCTTCGAGGGTATGAGGTGCGTGATCGGTAGCAATCACATCGAGGCGGTCGTCTAAAAGGGCTTGCCACAGCGCAGTACGGTCATCGGCAGTTTTTACCGCAGGATTCCATTTGATGAAAGCTCCACGAGTAGTATAGTCTTCATCAGTAAACCACAAGTGATGCACACACACCTCAGCGGTGATTTTCTTGTCCTTTAGCGGAATATCATTGCGGAAGAGGTCGGTTTCTTTAGCCGTAGAGAGGTGGAACACGTGGAGATGTGCACCCGTTTTTTCAGCCAAAGCAATGGCACGTGAAGAGGACAGATAGCAAGCCTCAGCACTGCGAATATGAGGGTGCATCGCAATAGGGATATCCTCGCCGTACAATTCTTGATAGTGGGCTAAGTTCTTTCGGATAGTCGCTTCATCTTCGCAATGAGCAGCGATGACCAAATCTACATTATTGAAAATAGCTTCTATGGTTTTCTCGTTGTCTACAAGCATATTCCCCGTAGAAGAGCCTAAGAAAAGTTTCACCCCTGCACAAGCGTTTTTATCTAAGCGTTTCAGTTCTTCGAGGTTGTCGTTTGTTCCTCCCAAGAAGAAAGAATAGTTTGCAAACGACGATTGTTTGGCAATGGCAAATTTCTCTTCCAAAAGCGGAATCGTTACGGTTTGAGGTACGGTGTTAGGTTGCTCAAAAAAGGTAGTTACACCACCTGCTACCGCAGCACGGCTTTCGGTAGCGATGGTAGCTTTATGAGTAAGCCCAGGTTCGCGAAAGTGCACTTGATCGTCAATCACCCCAGGGAGGAGGTATTTGCCTTCGGCTTCCACCACCTTATAATTCCCTTTGGGAGTGATGTGAGTACCTATTTGGGCAATGCGCTCTCCCTCAATCAGGAGGTCGCCTTGAAAGAGGGTATTTTCGTTTACGATGATTGCGTTTTTGATGAGGGTTTTCATTTCAATTATTCATTGTACACAAGGTGTTTATACGTTCCGCCAGCGAGGGCTTGGTGGTTTACATACGTAAATCCTAAACGGGTGTAAAGGCGTTCGGCAGCGGGGTTTTGTACATCTACGAGTAAGCCTATGGGCTGAGTAGTGACCTTTTTGAGGTGGGCTACCAATTGTGAGCCTATGCCCTTGCCTTGAGCAGTGGGCAATACGCTAAGGGTGTCTATATAAAGTTCACCTTCGGCGGTCTCGTCCTCTAAAACAATATCAATACCATAGCTACTGCGAATGAGTGCTAGCACAGGGGCACGCAAGGTGTGCAAGTGAGCACCATCATAGGCAATAACCGACCCTATTACAGTATTATTTTCCTCGTATACCCAAGCATTCTGGTAGGAATACTGATTGCCTTCCTGCTCAAAGAGATTTTGGAGTAGTGCAATAGCATCTTCTCTATGTTCTTTGCCAATCATCTTATAGACGATTTCTTCCATTGCTTGAAACATCAGAGGGGCGACAGCAGAGGCATCGGTAGGGGTTGCGGGTCGTATCATCAGTTTAAAAATATCAGTTTTTGAATGAGAGGTTCCCCTAAACGTTCGTTGAGGTTATCAATAATCTTGCTCTTGCCATAACTGAGTTCGTTACTGAGTGCAGGCGAGGTAAGGCGGACGTATAACGTACTGCCTTTTAGCTCTACTGAGGAGGTATACTTAGCGATTGCTTTGCCCATCAGCTCATTCCACAGTTCTGGTAACGAGGCTTTCTGTAGTCCGTACGTTAAATGATTTTGTTTGACAATTTGCTGAATGACCTCTGAAAGAGTATTTGTATTTCCGTCCATAAATGCAAAGGTACAAAATAATTGCGAATAATGAATATTTCTATAGCTCTCCGTCTTTAAAATCTAATAATTTTAACTCCTCACCATCGAAAACGGCATAGGTAAAGTAGTGTATCCAGTCGCCGGTGTTGATATAAGTGCTTTCCTCCCCTACTTTGATAGTCATTGGTAGGTGGCGGTGACCAAAAAGGAAATAGTCGTAATGTTGCGTCTCAAGTTTGCGTTTGCAATACTGTACCAACCATTCGTTATCTTCGCCCAAGAAACGCACATCTTCATCACCTGAGATGAGCTTGTTTTTCACTGAGAGGTATTGCGCCAATCGCACACCTATATCGGGGTGTAACCAGCGGAAGAGCCACTTACAAAACGGATTGGTAAAGACTTTCTTCATCCGCTTGTAGCCTTTATCACCGGGACCTAAACCATCGCCGTGTCCTATCAAGAAGCGTTTACCATTAGATTCCACTTCTAGCGGACGACGGTATACGGGAATGTTCAATTCGGTTTGGAAATAATCGTCCATCCACAAATCGTGATTGCCTACGAAAAAGTAGATAGGAATACCACTATCTCGCAGTTCAGCGAGCTTGCCAAGAGTACGCACAAAGCCTTTGGGGACGACCATTTTGTACTCAAACCAAAAGTCGAAAAGGTCGCCTAAAAGGAATATTGCCCCTGCATCGGTTTTGATAGTATCAAGCCATTGCACAAACTTTGCTTCGCGGGGTTTACTTTCGGCAACAGTGGGTGCTCCGAGATGATTATCGGAAGCAAAGTATATCTTTTTATGAGGTGGCAGTGGTAACTGTAACATTATTTCTTTTTTTAGATATCGGACTTATCAGACTGATAAGACAAGTATGTCTGGTTTGACGAGTAATAGTTAACGACTAAAAACTAAGCACTAACGATTCATCAGTTCAGTGAGGTCTTTTTGTAAGAACTCGGTATCGATATATACTTCTTTAGGGTCTTGAGGGTTGTAATACACATTGATATAGCCTTGTACATTGAGCTTTACTTGCGCTACACTGGCGTCTATATCGGCAACAGTAGTTTGATATACTTTTACAGGAGTAGTAGTTTTATCGTAACACCTTATATAACTAAGCTTCAATTTTTCTTCTCCTAATCGCAATTTACTGAATAACATTGTCTCAGTGAGAAGCATTGTTTCCTCGAAATCACTTTTCATACGATTGTTTTCTACAGCGTGCAAATCGAAGGTTGTATTTTCATTCATCACATCGCAATGTTCAGCATCAATACGCTTTTCTCGCCAGTGTTTACGAATATAGTTTGGTGTATTCCTGTTTAAGGTCTTTTGAGTAAACGAATTGCGCAAACGTTTTTTGACATTTGTTTTGTAAAACCAAAAGATAATGCTTAATATAATTATTAGTACAAGTGCCATAGTTTACATATTTGTGTTATGAATTTTTTTAAAGGATTAATTGCCATTAGCCCCTACAACAGAACGTAAAAGCAACTGATTGTCGATATAATCAAATTATCCAAAGGTGCGAGCCGCACAGGCAAAAACTTTGGCAAAATGTATAACGCCTTACTTTCCTCTTAATTATCTGAGGCGAACCATTCGGCATAGGAGCTTTCGGTTTCGCATAGGCGTACTGAAAATAGCTCGACTCCGGCGGGTAGTTGGTAGGCGATGCGTCGGGCAAAGTCGGTTACGAGGTTCTCGCTGGTGGGCTGATAAGGCACCGTGATGATGCGATGACCTTTGGCGCGCAGTTCTTCGGCTAATGCCTTGTGAGGTGAATGTTCGTTGAAGACCATAGCGTGGTCGAACGCTTCGATGATTTGCTCCTGCACGATGCGTTTGAGGTCGCCAAAGTCTATTACCATACCGTTTTTCACGTTATGGGGGTCGGTAATAGGTTCGCCTATGACAGTTACGTAGAGCTTATAGCTGTGTCCGTGCAGGTTTTTGCATTTGCCATCGTAGCCGTAGAGCGCGTGTCCTGCTTCAAAATCGAATTTTTTAGTAATACGAATCATAGTTTAGATATTTGGGTATAGGAATTAAAGTGCAAAGGTATGAAATAATTAGGAAATTAGAAAATTTGGAAATGAGAGAATGGGGTACTGGCTACAAGAAAAGCACCAACGGAGGGAGTTCTGAAGAGAGGAAAAATAAAAGAGATAATGGTGAGATATGTGGTTAACAACTTTGGTAAAATAGGGAATAAAGGCTTTGAGAAATTGGTAATTTGAGAAATTATCAGTATTTTTGCACCTATTAAAATCACATTTATTAAATGTCAATAAGTAATGAGAAGGGTATTTTTGTTTTGGCTATTAGCTTCCTCTTTTGTTCAAGGGCAGACTTCCATTTGTATAGGTGAACAATTATCGGTTTCTTCTAAAGTGTTAGGTGAAACGCGTACTATAAGTGTGTATTTGCCTGATTCGTATTACGACTCTACTTTAAAAAAGACAAACTATCCTGTGGTGTATCTGCTTGATGCAGAAACAAACTTCAACTATTTTACTACTTTGATGGAGAAATTGGCTCAGGGAATCCCTAATGTACCTGAAATGATTGTCATTGGAATTGAAAACACACAGCGCGAAAGGGATTTTGGGAGCGATAGTGACCGTTTTTGGCAGTTTATGGCTGATGAGCTTATTCCTTTGGTTAAAAAGCAATACAGATGTAGTGATTTTCGCATTTTAGTAGGTCACTCATTGAGTGGATTGGCGGTGGTTTCAGCTCTTAACAAACATACAGAGCTATTTAATGCTTATATTGCACACGACCCGAGTTTGTGGTGGGGAGAAAACGATGGAGAGCGGTTGTTCGAAGCGAATAAAGGAAAGGATTTTAAACATCGGATTTTTTATTTATCGTATTCGGGGAAGAAGGTGCGCAACAATGGACGCAGTAGGCATCGAGAGGCGATAGAGGCGGTGCAGACAATGGCTGCAAAGGGAGCTTTTAAGAATTTGGAGACTTATTTTGTTGAATACCCTAACGAGAATCACGGCACAATACAAGTGGTAGGAAATATGGATTTGATGCGGAGGCTTTTTGCAGAGATGTTCATCGACCGCAATGATATTGAGGAGAATCCAGCAGTTATCCAGCAGCGGTATGAGGCGCTTTCTGAAAGGTTACATTATAAGTTTGTGCCGAGTGAGAAGTATTTAAGAAATACCGAGAAATGGCTGAAGAAAGTAAAAAGTGAAAAGTAAAAAGTGAAAAGTAAAAATAGAAAAGGTGCTTAGAGAGATTGTTTTCCAAGCACCTTTTTGTTTTATTATTTGAAGTGACCGATAGCGTTGATGAAAGAAGCGCCTTTTACAGTGAGACCTTTGGTGGCTACATTGGTAGCAGGATCAATTACATAGATAGCAGGGTCACTGTTTTTTACATTTACTGGTAGATAGACTTTACCATTATAGACAGCAAGTTCTACGGGGTTTGACGTCATATTAGCAAAATCAGAGAGAGCTGGCAGTCCGGTTACCCAGTTGAAAGATTTAGCTTCCATATCTACAATAGCAAAGCGGTTTACATCTACTCCATTGAGGGCAGCTTTTGAAGCATCATTAAAGAACTCAAGCAAGAACTTATTACCGGTGATATGCCATACACGACGGAAGATTCCGTTACCGGATACTGCTGAAATATCAAAGAAATAAAAGCTATCAAAGTCGGTAGCACCTTGTTTGATACGCAAAGCACCTGCAGGTTTTGTTGAAGCAACATCGGGGGTTTGAGGAGCTTTTACTTTAGGAGGATTCTTAGCAATTGCTCCTGAGAATACATATACATCGCCATTATCGGCTTTACCCATTTCTAACAAATATTGAGATTTGAAACGACCTGCACTATAACTGAGCTTATCGCTTTTATAGCTGCGTTTGAGGTTCAAATCTTTATCGAGTACTCCTACATATACTACATCGGGATTGTGGATTTTACCGGTACTTGAACCTTGAGCTACTTGCACATCTTTGTAATCAGAAACTATCATACCGCTGAAGAACTCACCGTTACCATTGTCTAAGATACCAGCAAACGACACGATTTCTTGAGTAGAAGAGGAGGTGTTCATCTCAGGAAGGAGATTTGCTGTATGGATAGTTTTGGTAAAAGCTTTGGTATAATTGTTGGCATTGCGGAAGTTGAAGGTTGCACCGTCTTTTTTGCCTTCGTATTCTTGTCCGCCTACTACAGTTATCCAATAATCACTGAAGAAACCGAAAGTAGTGGCACGTTCGGCTACGTCAAAATCAGTAAGATGTTTTACACCTTGAGCTGTTTTTTCGTAAGAAATACCGATACCAGCTCCTTTAAAGCCATAGGATAGACCTACTGCTGTGTTCTTGTTGAACTGCCAGAAATAGCCATTAGCTTCTTTGAATTGTTCTTGGTTAGCAGAAAGAGGGAGTTCACCATTTTCTACGTTTTTAGCGACCAACAGATAACGAGTTTTATTTTGATCACCTCCAGCATCGATGAAGAAGTTAGCTCCCTCGGCAGAAGGAGGAGGAACTGGAGTATTATCGTCTTTTTTGCAAGACGTAAGGGCTACGAAGCTAACTAATGAGCCTACAAGTAGCGTTTTTTTGAATGTTTGAAAATTGATATACATATATTTAGAAATTAGTTGTTAGAAATTAGGGGTTAGTAGAATCGGTAGGAGAGTTTGGCATAGAAAGCGCGACCGGCTTTTTGGAGGCTGTAGTTATCGTACAACAATTCATCGGTGATATTTTTGGCTTCTACGGAAAGACTTAACCGTTTGTTAGGGGTGTAGTAGGTAAGACTGACATCGTGTGAGAGTTGGCGAGGGACTTTAATTTTTGTTCCTTCGCTTTGCCACGAGGTAAAAAACTCTTCGGTGAAAAAGAGATTATAGTTTAGTGATAGTCTGTCGCGTTTAGCAATGAGGCTTTCTATATTACAAGTAGCATCGGCGTTACCAAATAGATAAGGCATATTGGGCAAACGGTCGTTATAAATAGCGGAAGGGCGACCTGTTTCAGTAAATTCTTCTTTGTTGCGCAAGTTCATATAAGACAAGTTGCCTCCTACTGAAAATGCATCTTTATAGAAGAAATAGCGCAGGGTAGCATCGACTCCCATATTGAGTACCTTACCGTGATTTCGGCTTCCTGCGGAGCCTTCATTAGCTCCTGCACTGATAATACTTCTGATGATATAATCTTTGATATAACGATAGGCAAAACCCACTTCTACTAAGAATGAATGCACTTTGAACGCAGGTTGATAAGACAGATTTACATTCAGGTTATCGCTATTTTCGGGTTTGAGCTTATAGTTGCCAATCTCTAAATCGCCATCGCCAAAGAGTTCGGTATCAGTAGGTAGGCGGAAGCTTTTTTCATAAGAAAGTTTGGCTTGTAGAGGCTTTAAGAGCTGATAAGTAGTCGCCCCACCATACCCCCAAGCCTGAGTGTGATGAGTTTCCTCTTCATATACCGCGCGACTTCCATATCCACTAACAATCACTGGACCTGTTACAGCTGTATTGTAATATTTACCGAAAGCTAATATATTCCAACGCTCGGAGGGGGTGAACTTATATGATAATCCAGATATATTTTTCTCATTGACACGCCTCATAAAATCGGAATCGAGGGTATAGTTGGTAATGAGCATATTTTTGTTGCGTCGAATGTAATTACTGAATGTGTGTGTGAGTTGAAAGGAGTGTTTTTCATTGAGTTGATAGTCTAAGTGTGAAGTAATATAGCCTGTTTTACCTTCAAAAATAGTATTCTGAAGTTGCGATTCACCACGAGTAACCATTGGTTCATACTCACCCGTCCAGCTATAACGGCGAGCTTCTTCATCTACATTCTGAGTGGTGGTAAAATCATAACGTCCTGTAAGGAAGAAAGAGAGACCTTTGAGGATATTCTTTTTCTCATATTCTACTGAAGATGAATAGTTATGAGATTTGCGGTACTTACCTCCGAAGACTTTTTGCATTAGGTTGGCGTTTTGGAGTTGTTTATCCTCTTGACTATAATTGAGCGCAAAAGAAAGTTTATCAGCCCATTTTTCATCGAAGATATTCACACGACCTATGATAGCCTCGTTGTGATAACGGTCGTGAAAGCGTTTGAACCAGCGTTTTTCTTTAGAGTAAGAGCCTGTTTGGAGATCGAGATATTCGGTAAATACTTTATAGCTGTTATCGGAGTAATTTTGGTAAGCATTGAGTTCTACACTGATGTTATCGGTGAGGAATTGCCCGAGGTTTAAGGTACTTTTATGGGTGTTGAAAGAACCAAAAGTATAGGAAAGATTGCCGTAGTTGTATCGGCTTTTGCGTGTTACTACATTGATAGCGCCTCCAAGAGCATCGGCACCAAAAGTAACAGGCACCACACCTTTGTAAATTTCGATACGTTCGATAAGTTCAGCGGGAATATTATTAATGCGAAAAGAGGCATTAGCTTCGTTCATAGGTACCCCATCGATAAAGATACGTACGTGACGACCGGTAAAACCATTAAGATTGATTGCTGTCTCTGCCCCAACCCCACCAGTTTCGCGCATCTTCACCCCCGATACACGAGCAAGCATATCGGCAGCATTACTGTTGAGATTGCGGAGCTGTTGAGCTTCGATAGCAACTACGTTGTAAGCTGCTTTTTGCACTTGCTTGATAGGTGATTGCCCTGTGAGCACAACCTCACTGAGTTGCGTAACTTCTTCTTCAACAGGTTGAGAGAAGAGTTGAGTTGCACAAAAAGGAGTGAGTAAAAGGATTATATTTTTAGGTGATAAAGGCATTAATATTATTTCTGATGAGAAAAAAAGAGGGTGCAAAGATAGTAAATAAAATGGAATGATTCTAAAAAAATAGAAAATATTTAATGTTAATAATCTCAGAAGTGCTAATAATCAACCTTTACAAAGTTTCAAACTTAGGCAAAGTGTGTATTGTTAAAAGTGATACATTAGGAGTTTTCAGATTTTTAGGAAAATCTCGCAGGGACTAGGGGTTTTCGGAGGAAAGTTTGGAAGAGAGCAGAGAGCTAAGGAGGTTCGGAAGAAAACGGAGATTTTCAGAAGGAGGTTGAAGGGAGTTTTGGCGAGAAAAGGCTTTTAGAAGGGTGGGGTTAGCTTATAGAGAGCTTATAGGAAGCTTATACGAATCTTGGACGATTGGTATAGAAAGGGTATATAAATAATTGATTAATAGCTTAATACAACAATGCCAAAAATGCCAAAAATGGGGTTTCGAGGCGAAAGAAAGAGGAAGAGGCACTAGGCCTTAGGCCATAGGCACTAGGAGGGAGTATGACGGAAAGGAGAAGGGATAATTAGAGAATTAGCAAATTTGGAAATGAGAAAATGGGGTGGTGCGAGCCACACGGGCAGTTAAATTAGGGATTTTGGAAATGAGAAAATGGGGTGGTGTGGGGTCTTAGGGAATAGGTAATAGGGGGAAGTATGACGAAAAAGGGAAGAAATGACGAATGACGAGGGACGAATTGAGTTGGACGTAAAGGAAGTGTAGCTTACGCTACAGAAATCTTACAAATCTTAAAAAAATCAAACAAATAGGCAACAAGTTGCCTGAATGTCTGGCACAGATTAAACGGATAGTCTTTCAATTGATAATTGACAATTGACAAATGTGATGGGTACAAATAGGCAACTTCGTTACTGGATTTCACAGATTACAATGTAAACACAAGTGTAAATCAGTATTGTATATATAGAACTGATGTTGATTAACAAAACATTTATATCCAAAAGTATGTGAGATATTGGAAAAATGTGTACCTTTGCAGTCTGTTATTACTCATACTACCCTGCTAACGCAGACTTTACCTGAAAAATGAAACTTTTCTATTCTAAAATACTCCTCTTTGGCGAGTATGGCATTATCAAGAACTCCAAAGGCTTGGCAATCCCCTATAACTTTTATAAGGGGACACTGAAGAAGTGCGAGTCGCACAAACAGTGTGAGCCACACCCGCAGTGCGAGTCGCACGGACAGTGTGAGCCACACCTGCAAAAAGAAGAAGAGGCTCGCAAATCGAATGAGGCTTTGCGGGAGTTCGCTACTTACTTACAAAACCTTATGGAGGAAGAAAACCCGATTGTGCGCTTCAATCTTGAAAAGCTCAATGCTGATATAGCAGAGGGTATGTACTTCGATAGCAGTATCCCACAAGGCTATGGCGTGGGCAGTAGTGGTGCCTTGGTAGCTGCTATTTACAGCGAATATGCTATTGAGCCTATCAGTGCAATGGAAAACCTTACCCGCGAAAAGCTTTTGCAACTGAAAGCGATTTTCGGCAAGATGGAATCGTTCTTCCACGGCACTTCTTCGGGCTTAGACCCACTGAACAGCTACCTGAGTTTGCCGATACTTATCAATTCGCACGACCATATAGAGCCTACGGGCATTCCCTCGCAAACGCCTAACGGAAAAGGCGCGGTGTTTTTGCTCGACAGTGGTGTGATAGGCGAAACTGCTCCTATGGTACGTATCTTTATGGAGAATATGAAAAACGAGGCTTTCCAGAAGATGCTCAAAGATGAGTTTATCAAATATACCGATGCTTGTATAGATGACTTTTTGAAGGGACGATTTAAATCGCTGTTTGGGAATATCAAGAGTCTATCGGGTATTGTGCTGAACCACTTCAAACCGATGATTCCGAAAGAGTTTCACACGCTCTGGAAACAGGGAATCGACTCGGGCGATTATTTCTTAAAACTATGTGGTTCGGGTGGTGGAGGCTATATTTTGGGCTTTACTGAGGACTTAGAGAAAGCCAAGCGAGCTCTTAGCAACCATAAATTAGAAGTAGTATATCAATTTTAAAACCTATATAAAGGCGTGCCTATGCAACGCCTTTTCTTATTTGTAAATGAGTGACACTATCAAACACGAGTGCGGGATTGCTCTTATCCGCTTGCTCAAACCTTTGGAATATTACAAAGAAAAATACGGCTCTGCCTTCTATGGCGTCAATAAAATGTACTTGATGCTGGAAAAGCAACACAACCGTGGGCAAGATGGTGCAGGAGTGGCGAGCATCAAGCTGAATATGCAACCCGGAGAACGCTATATCAGTAGGATTCGTTCCAACGAGGCGCAACCGGTGCAGGATATCTTTACGCGCATCAACCAGCGTATCAACGAAGGGTTTAAGGCGAATCCTACACTGAAAGACAATGTGGCATTGCAGAAAAGAGAACTCCCCTACATAGGCGAAGTGATAATGGGGCACGTGCGTTACGGTACCTTTGGCAAGAACAGCATCGAGAATGTGCACCCTTTCTTGCGCGAGAACAACTGGATATACCGCAACCTCATTATGGCGGGTAACTTCAATATGACCAATGTAAACGAGCTCTTCGAAAACCTCGTACACCTTGGACAACACCCCAAAGACAAAACCGATACTGTGATTGTAATGGAAGGTATCGGTCATTTTTTAGACGATGAGGTAGAAAAGCTCTATCTCCAACTGAAAGAAGAGGGCTATACCAAACAGGAAGCGTCGCCTTTTATTGCCGAACGGCTGAATATAGAGCGTATTTTGAAGCGCGCTGCTAAGTATTGGGACGGTGGTTATGCAATGGAAGGAATGATAGGTAACGGCGATGCTTTTGTACTCCGCGACCCTGCGGGTATTCGTCCGGCGTTTTACTATCGAGATGATGAAGTGGTAGTGGTAGCGTCGGAACGTCCGGCTATACAAACGGTCTTCAATGTAAAATACGAGAATGTACACGAGTTGCCTCCTGGGAATGCGATTATCATCAAGAAGAGTGGTGAGGTGACAGTAAAAGAGATTCTTACCCCAAGGGCACGCAAAGCTTGTTCGTTTGAGCGCATTTACTTCTCTCGTGGTAGTGACCAAGATATTTACCGCGAACGCAAGATGTTGGGTAAGCTACTCTTTCCTCGCATTGCCCAAGCGATAGACCACAACTTGAAAGATACAGTTTTTGCTTATATTCCTAACACGGCTGAAACATCGTATTTGGGACTTATAGAAGCAGCGGAACAATACCTCAACGAGCAGAAAGCAAAACAATTAGCAACCGCCAATGAAAGTGACATTCTTACGATTCTCTCTGAAAAAGTACGCACTGAAAAGGTAGCGATTAAAGATGTGAAGTTGCGCACCTTTATCACCGAAGACAGTAGCAGAGACGACCTTGTGGCGCACGTGTACGACATTACCTACGGTTCGGTACAAAAAGGCGACACTTTGGTAATTATAGACGATAGTATTGTGCGGGGTACGACCCTTAAAAAAAGTATTTTGAGCATATTAGGCAGGTTAGAGCCTAAAAAGATAGTGATAGTCTCTTCGGCACCTCAAATACGCTATCCCGATTGTTATGGGATAGATATGGCGCGTTTAGAAGACCTTGTAGCTTTCCAAGCAGCTTTGGCTTTACACCACGAAAGAGGGACTTACCACATTGTGGAAGAAGTATACCGCAAGTGCCTCACCCAAGTAGCGCTAAGTGATGACAAGGTAGTGAATTACGTAAAAGAAGTGTATGCTCCTTTCAGCGATGAAGAGATTTCGGACAAGATAAGAGATTTGCTTTTGCCAAAGAACTTCACCTCAGAAGTAGCAGTAATTTTCCAAACGGTAGACAACCTGCATAAGGCTTGCCCTAAGAATTTGGGCGATTGGTATTTCACGGGTGATTACCCTACCAATGGTGGCAATAGGGTAGTGAATAGGGCGTTTATTAACTTTTATGAAGGGAATAAAGAGAGGGCGTACTGAGGTTTAGGTAAAAGATAAAAGGTAAAAGGTAAAAGATATGAGGGTAATTAGGAAATGAGAGAATGAGGAAATGAGAGAATGAGGAAATGAGAGAATGAGGAAATTAGAAAATGAGGAAATGAGGAAATGAGGAAATGAGAGAATTAGAGAATTAGAGAAAAATCGACTAAATAAATTAGGTGTGAGTAAAAAGTAGTGGCGGTTATTAGGGTGAAAGACAAGGGTTGCTCGAAGGTGGAGCGGAGGTAAGATAAAGGTAAGGCGAACGATGAGTGGGTCTACAGTGGCTCTACAGTGGGTCTACAGTGGCTCTACAGTGGCTCTACAGTGGGTCTACAGTGGGTCTACAATGAATGATGAACGAAGGAAAGGTGAAGGTAAGTTAAAACTAAAATAGAGATAAAAAGAAGGTTTTTAGTGGACTTCAACTTTGCCAAAGTTTTGAAACTTTGGCAAAGTTCATACAAAAAACAGTGCGAGCCACAGGGACAAGTAGTGAATGAGCGAAGGAAAGGTGATGGTAATACACTAGAAACCTCCCCCTTTACACATACCCAGCTATCGCTGGCTACCTCCAAAGGGGGAATATAGCGACACAAAGGTGAAGGAAAGGTGAAGGTAAAGGGGTTTTAAATACTGTTTTGTTTGTATCGTTTTAATTTATTACCTTTGCAGTTCATATTACCTTATCATTTCATTGAGCAACTATGAACATCGCTTTTGACGCTAAACGGGCTTTCCATAACACACGCGGACTGGGGAATTACAGTCGGGATTTGATTCGCATACTACAAGAACACAAGGTGGGGCATTTATACCTCTTCAACCCACAAAAACGCGAAATTCAGGGAGTGGTGATTGATGAACACACCACCGAAATCACTCCACAATCTTTCTTCTGGCGCAAGCTAAAATCATTATGGCGGAGTGTAAAAATCACTGATATAGCTAAACAACTTCCCATTGATATTTATCACGGACTTTCAGGAGAAATTCCTAAGGGAATTTATAAACACATACCTACGGTAGTTACTATTCACGACCTTATTTTTATGCGTTATCCTGAACTGTATTCGTTTTTTGACAGAAAAATACATTATCGCAAGTTCTTGTATGCCGCACAACATTCAGAACACATCATCGCTATTAGTGAGCAGACTAAACAAGATATCATCAGCTATTTAGGTATTTCGGAAGAGAAAATAACAGTGGTATACCAAGGCTGTCACCGAGCTTTTAAGAAAATATATACCGAAACACAGAAGGAAACTATACGCAAAAAATATCATCTTCCCGAAAAATTTGTATTGAACGTAGGCGCTATTGAGCCCCGCAAGAACGCACTTGAAATAGTGAAAGCTATTGAACCTCTGCGAGATATTTCGTTAGTTTTGGTGGGTAAGCAAACGGCTTATTACCAACAAATAGAGGCGTATTGTGAAGCACACCAACTTAAAGACCGCGTGCAAGCACTGAGTAACGTGCCTATGGAAGACCTCGCTATTATCTACCAGCTTGCTGAGGTGTTTTGCTATCCTTCGATTTTTGAAGGTTTTGGGATTCCTATTATAGAAGCGTTATTTAGCAAAACCCCTGTAATTAGTTCGCAGGGCAGTTGTTTTGCCGAAGCAGGTGGGACACATTCGGTTTATGTAAACTTACAAAACGCTGAAAAAGAGATACGTAAAGCTATTGTAAGCATTACTACTGATGAGGTGTTGCGCAGGCAAATGGTAGAAGAGGGTTACCGACACGCTCAGCATTTTACCGACGAGGCAGTGTTTGAAAACTTGATGAAAGTGTATAAAAAAGTAAAAAGTGAGTAGTAAAAGATAAAAATACGACAGCTGATAACTCGTTTAACTTATTGACTTTATGATATATCATAAATTTTTCTTAAAAAAAAGTGAAGAAAAATTTGTTTGTTAAAAAAACTTCCGTAACTTTGTACCAATTTTAACACTTATAAAGCAATAAAAGATGAGAAAGATGATCTTGTTGATGAGCGTTTTTGCTATGCCCCTCGCTATGGCACAGCAACAAAGCTCGCCAGACGGCAATGTAGTACTCACTTTTTCACTGAAAGCTGATGGAACGCCTTCGTATAAGGTGACTTACAAAAACAAAGCAGTGATCAACGAAAGTACTTTGGGCTTTACTCTTAAAAAAGCCAAACCATTGACCCAAAACTTTAAAGTAGTAGACACCAAAAAGTCTACTTTCAAGGAAACGTGGAAACCTGTATGGGGAGAAGAAAGCGAGATTCTCAACCATTACAACGAACTTCTCGTACAATTACAGCAAGAGAAGACCCAACGAAAAATGAACATTCGTTTTCGCGTATACAACGAGGGAGTGGGCTTCCGCTATGAGTTCCCTTCACAAAAAGAACTCACCTATTTTGTAATAGAGGAAGAACTCTCGCAGTTTGCGATGACCGGAGACCACACCGCTTGGTGGATTCCTGGGGACTACGATACCCAAGAAT
The DNA here is from genome assembly GCF_000271925.1 of Capnocytophaga sp. oral taxon 412 str. F0487. Classification (NCBI taxonomy): domain Bacteria; kingdom Pseudomonadati; phylum Bacteroidota; class Flavobacteriia; order Flavobacteriales; family Flavobacteriaceae; genus Capnocytophaga; species Capnocytophaga sp. oral taxon 412. The sequence continues at coordinate 46,562 of NZ_AJZR01000014.1, forward strand.
ACGACTATACGGAAAGTAAGCTCTCCGAAATTCGCGGATTGATGAAAGAAGCTGTTACCGAGAACGTATCTCAGTTCGCTTTTTCACCTACCGGCGTACAAACTTCTTTAATGATGAAAACCAAAGACGGCTTGTATATCAATCTTCACGAAGCTGCCTTGGTAGACTACTCGCTAATGAACCTAAACTTAGACGACAAGACTTTCGTCTTCCAATCGTGGCTAACGCCCGATGCACAGGGAGCTAAAGGCTATTTGCAAGCCCCTTGTCACAGTCCTTGGCGTACTATTATGGTGAGTGATGACGCTCGTAAAATCTTGGCGTCACGCCTTATCCTCAACCTCAATGAACCTTGCGCTATTGCCGATACTTCGTGGATTAAACCTGTGAAGTATGTGGGCGTTTGGTGGGAAATGATTACCGGTAAAAACTCTTGGAGTTATACCAACGACCTTCCTGCAGTAGACCTTAATACGGTGGATTACACCAAAACCAAACCTAATGGTACCCACGGCGCTACCAACGAAGAAGTGCGCAAATACATCGATTTTGCGGCGAAACACGGCTTCGACCAAGTGCTCGTGGAAGGTTGGAATATAGGTTGGGAAGACTGGTTTGGTCACAAAAAGGACTATGTGTTTGACTTTATAACTCCTTACCCCGACTTCGACCTTAAAGCACTGAACGACTACGCTCATTCTAAAGGTGTAAAACTGATGATGCACCACGAAACTTCGGGCTCTACGCGCAACTACGAGCGCCATATGAAAGCCGCTTACGAGTTGATGAACCAATACGGTTACAATGCCGTAAAAAGCGGGTATGTAGGCGATATCCTCCCTGTGGGTGAACACCACTACAGCCAATCGACTATTAACCACTACCTCTATGCGATTAAAGAAGCTGCGAAACACAAAATAATGGTGAATGCGCACGAAGCCGTACGCCCTACCGGTATTTGCCGTACTTACCCAAATATGATAGGTAACGAATCAGCTCGCGGTACTGAGTACGAGGCTTTTGGTGGTAACAAAGTATTCCACACCACTATCTTGCCTTTCACTCGTTTGCAAGGAGGACCTATGGACTATACTCCTGGTATTTTCGAGACCGAAATGAAGTATGTAAATCCTAACAATAACAGTCAGATACGCAGTACCTTGGCACGCCAATTAGCGTTGTATGTAACAATGTACAGTCCGCTACAAATGGCAGCCGACTTGCCAGAGAACTACGAGAAGCATATGGACGCTTTCCAATTCATTAAAGATGTACCCGTAGATTGGCAAAAGAGCGTATACCTTGAAGCAGAACCAGGACGTTATATCACCATTGCGCGTAAAGATAAACACAGCAACGATTGGTACGTAGGCTGTACAGCTCACGAAGGCGGACATACCTCAGAGCTTCTGCTCAACTTCTTAGACAAAGGTAAGAAGTACGAGGCTACTATCTATGCTGATGCTAAAGATGCCAACTGGAAAACCAACCCGAAGGCATACACCATCACCAAACAAAAAGTAAATGCTAAAACCAAATTGAAACTTACTGCCGCTCAAGGCGGAGGGTATGCGATACAAATTAGAAAATTAGAAAATTAGAAAATGAGAGAATTAGAGAATTAGCAAATGAGAAAATTAGAAAATTAAAGAATGACCAATTTATGGATAAACCGAATATAATTTTAGAAAAGACTTTCTTGTTTTCTCTTAGAATTATTGAGTTATGTAATGTTCTGGAAGAGAATAGAAAGTATGCTATTGCAAATCAATTATTAAGGTCGGGTACTTCCATAGGAGCTAATATAAGAGAAGCTCAGAATGCTGAAAGTCAGCAGGATTTTATTCATAAGTTTAAAATCGCGTCTAAGGAAGCTGAAGAAACAATGTATTGGTTAGATTTGTGTTTGTATTCGAGGGATTATCCTAACACAGAAACGGAAAAGGAAGAACTATTAAGTATTATTTATATTATTAATACTATTATAGGAACAATGAAGAAGAAATTAGAGAATGGGAAAATGAGGAAATGAGAGAATGAGAAAATTTGAATTTGCTAATTTACTAATTCACAAATTTTCAAATTAATATTATTATATATGAAAGTAAAAATGAACAAACTACTTTGTACAGTAATGTTTTTCTTGTGTGTAGCTTTTGGTTATGCACAGCAAATCACTGTAAAAGGAACAGTGAAAGACGGCTCTGGACAACCTTTGATGGGTGCCAGTGTGCTTGTAAAAGGTACCTCTCACGGTACTGCTGCCGATTTTGACGGTAATTTTGAGTTAAAAGTAGACAAAGGGGTTACCCTTGTGGTCTCATCAGTAGGCTATAAAAGCCGAGAAGTAGCTGCTAAAGCAGGTACTATGAACATTGTTCTCCAAGAGGATACACAACAATTGGAAGACGTGGTAGTCATTGGGTATGGTGCTATAAAGAAAAAAGACTTAACAGGCTCTGTAAACTTGGTGACCGACAAAGACTTTAACAAAGCTCCTTCCGTAAATGCTGACCAGCTTATCCAAGGTAAAATAGCTGGGGTACAAATGACCTCTGCTAGTGGAGCTCCTGGTGAAGGACAAACTATCCGTATCCGTGGTAATGGCTCTTTGTCCTTAACTTCTAACCCGCTAATTGTAATTGACGGTGTGCCAATGAACGATGGAGGCGTGGGCGGTTCTCGTAGTATCTTCAACTCTATCAACCCCGAAGATATCGAGAGTATGACCGTGCTAAAAGACGCTTCGTCTACCGCTATCTTTGGTTCACGTGCTGCCAATGGGGTTATTATGATTACCACCAAAAAAGGAAAAGCAAACCAAGATTTGAAGATTAGCTTCAATACTAGCATCGCCCTACAAGATGTAAACAAATACGTAGATGTAATGAATGCTAACCAATTCCGCCAAACAGTAAAAGGATTGAATAACCCTGCTGCCGAAGCGCTCTTAGGAAATGCCGATACTAATTGGCAAAAAGAAATCTACCAAACTGCTCCAATGAGCAATAGTACTTTGGTGCTCTCCGGCGCTTACAAAACTTTGCCTTACCGTGTATCAGTAGGACATTCGTATGCCGATGGGATATTGCGTACCGATAACTTCAAACGTACCAATGCCAAAATTAGCTTGAACCCTACTTTCTTTGATAAATCATTGAAATTAGAATTGAATGCCAATGGTACTTATATGCAAAACCGTTTTGCTAATAAAGATGCTATTGGGGCAGCCGTAGAGTACGACCCTACTCAGTCAGTGTTTGGAGGTCTCGCTAAATATGGAGGTTACCACGCTTGGGTGAACCCTAATAATGGCAGCCGTTACGACTTAGCTCCTAACAACCCTATGGCAATGCTAAAGTTTTTAGACGATTCTTCTAAAGTGTATCGTTTTATTGGGAATGCTAAAGTAGATTATACCTTGCCTTTCTTTAAAGATATTACCGCTAGTGTAAACGTGGGTATTGATTACAGTAAAGGGGAAGGTGATAAAATAACCGACCGCCGTATGCCTACCTCTACTCCTGATTTCGACGGAGCTAAAACTACTTATACTAATAAAGCTACCAACAAGCTCTTTGATGCCTATATAAACTATATGAAAGACATCAAAGAAACTCATAATATAGGGCTAATGGTAGGACACTCTTATCAGTCATTTGAGTTTGACGATAATTCCACTGATTACTCTTACTTCACTAACCCAGGTGATAACAAAGAGGTGCCTAACATCAACAAGAGTAGAAACGTATTGATGTCTTTCTTTGGTCGTGCAAATTATAGCTATAAGAATCGTTACCTTCTTACCGCTACCCTTCGTGCCGACGCATCTTCTAAACTAAACCCAGACGACCGTTGGGGTTACTTCCCTTCAGTAGCCTTGGCTTGGAACGTGAGCAACGAGAACTTCCTTAAAGACAACAAAACTCTTAACGAACTCAAACTGCGTTTTGGTTATGGTGAAGTAGGGAACGTGAATGGTTTGGGCGACTACCTCTTCCTTACCAATTACACTCGTAGCCAAGACGGAGCTTCTTATCAATTGGGCGATAGCTTCTATCAAACTTACCGTCCTGGGGTAACCAATAAAAACCTACGTTGGGAAGTGGGGAATACCCTCAATGCTGGTATTGATTTTGGATTGTTAGACAACCTCATCACTGGTACCCTCGATGTGTATCGCAAACAAACCAAAGACCTGATAGCCGAAACTACTATTGACCCCTTTACCAACTTTAAAAACCGTGTAAATGCCAATGTAGGGGATATGGAAAACAAAGGTATTGAACTTGGTTTGACCGTAACTCCTATCCGTAATATTGAGAAGAATATCCGTTGGAGTTTCAACTATAACATAGCTTACAACGAAAATAAGATTACCCGTATGCCCGACGACCAGCCTACTGGAGGTATCTCAGGAGGTACTGGTAACCGTGTACAACTACACCGCGAAGGTGAAACCCCTTACTCTTTCTTTGTATACCAACAAGTGTACGACGCACAAGGCAATCCAGTAGAAAATGCTTTTGTGGATAGAAACGGTAATGGCAAAATAGACGAAGGCGACCGCTACTTGTACAAATCGCCTTTTGCCCCTGTGACAATGGGCTTTGGCACCGATTTGAACTACAAGAATTGGGATTTAAACATCACTACCCGTGCAAACATCGGTAACTATGTGTACAATAACACCCAATCACGCTTAGACCAATTCGGCGAAATTACTGCTAACAGTGGTTTCTTGCGCAATATTAAAGCGAATAGTAATTTCCAACGCCATAACGACCAATCGTGGTTAAGCGATTACTACTTAGAGAACGCTTCATTCTTCAAGTTAGACAATATCACCTTGGGATATACTTTCCCTCATACCGATAAAATGTACATTCGCCTTTATGGTACTGTACAAAATGTATTGACTATTACTAAGTACAGCGGTTTAGACCCAGAAGTATACGGTGGTATCGACAATAACTTCTATCCACGCCCTCAAACTTACTTGTTGGGCTTGAATGTTAACTTTTAATGAATATAGAGTATGAAAAAATATATCAAACATAGTATCTTTGGGGTAATATTAGCACTTTCACTTAGTGCTTGTATGAAAGATTTAGACCAAGAGCCTATAGACCCCGATAGCTTTACTGAAAAAGACGTGTTTAAAAACGCTACTGAAGCTAAAGGTGCCTTAGCTAAAATTTATGCCTCATTATCGCTTACTGGGCAAAAAGGTCCTGCGGGTGATGGCGATATAGCAGGTGCCGATGAAGGTTCTACTGGATACACTCGTATGCAATTCTACTTACAAGTAGCCAGTACCGATGAGGCTATCATTCGCTGGAGTGATGCTGGTGTGCCCGACTTCCACAATATGAGTTGGACACCTGCTAACACCTTTAACAATGCCTATTACAACCGCTTGGGGCAACAAATCGCTTTTGCGAACTCGTTTATAGATAACGCACAAGCCTTAGCTTCTGACCCCGAAGTAGCTTATTATATTGCCGAAGCGCGCTTTATCCGTGCTTATGCTTATTACAACGTAATAGATGCTTTCGGGAAAGCACCTTTGGTAACCTCCTCTAAGGCAGATTTAAAACCTGCTCAAAACACACGTGCCGAACTCTTTAACTTCGTAGAAAGTGAGTTAAAGGATTTAGAGGGCAAACTAAAAGCCGCACGTGCTAATGAATACGGACGCGTAGATGTGGTAGCCGCTCAAGCGCTCCTCGCTCGTTTATACCTCAACGCTAAAGTGTATATAGGACAAGATAAATATACCGATTGTATTACTTATGCTAAAAAGGTAATTGCCTCTTCCTATAGCTTAAACACTACCGATGCCAATAACAATGGTACCGCTTACGATGAGTTGTTCCTTGCTGATAACAACAGCAATGGCGCTCAAAACGAGTTTATATTTTTAGCAAGTTTTGATGGGCTTAATACCAAAACCTATGGAGGTACAGCTTTCATTATACACGGAGCTACCGGAGGAAATATGAATGCTTCTTCCTTGGGTATTAACGATGGTTGGAGTGGTCTTACAGCTCCTAAAGAATTCGTTAATAAATTTGAGGTATCAGCACGCAATAGTAATAACGAGCCTACCGCTTGGAAAGACAAACGCGCGATGTTCTATACCGATGGACAAACCTATGAGAACACAGACTTAAAAGACTTTACAAAGTCAGGTTATGCCATTACTAAATTCAAGAACATAACCTCTACAGGAGCCGCAGGTAAAGACCCCGAAAAGAAATTCCCCGACACTGATTTACCGCTTATCCGCTTAGCCGAAGTATATCTTACTTATGCTGAAGCCGTGCTACGCGGTGGTACAGGAGGTGATAGAGCTACTGCCTTAGGTTATATCAACCAATTGCGCACTCGTGCTTATGGTAACGCTTCTGGCAACATAGCTGATAGCAACCTTACCTTAGATTTTATCTTAGACGAACGCGCTCGTGAATTGTACTGGGAAGGATTGCGCCGTACCGACCTTATTCGTTATGGTAAATTTACAGGAGGTGCTTACCTTTGGTCTTTCAAAGGAGGTGCCGCTTCAGGTGTAGCAGTGCCCGATTATAGAAACTTATATCCTATTCCTCAAGATGCACGCACCGCTAATGACAACCTTACTCAAAATACAGGATACTAAAAAGAGAATACTATGAAAAATATACTTAAAACAGCAGCACTATGTATGGGGCTTATCTCATTGGTAGCCTGCGAAAAAGACGAAGAAAAGGCAACCCTTAATGCCGATGCCAAAATAGAGGCTTCCCTATCTACCGACAACGTAGTACTTACACAGGGCACCGCCTCTCAAACAGCTCTTACTGTTTCTTGGGAAACGAAAAACCTCAACATAAACCTTGCTCCTAAATATACCGTTAATTTTGTAAGAAAAGATGGAAAAAAGGAGAAATCTATTTCAGTTGAGAAATCCCCTCTTGCTATCACAGGTAAAGAGTTAAATGACTATCTCATAAGTGATTTAGAAATTACAGCAGGAACAACCACCGAAGTTACCGTAGCGGTAAGATTAGTTCTCAGCGACCAACGTAATTTTTCCTCCGAGCATAAATTGAAAGTAACCCCTTTCCTTGATGAAATCAAACCAAGCGATTGGGGAATAGCTGGTGATGGTGCTAACGGTTGGGATCCAGATAAAGGATTAGATATTAAAATGTGGAAAGGTGACGATGGTGCATTAGTAGCTTATGCTACTTTAAAAACTGGTAGTATCAAATTCCGTAAAGATAATAAATGGGATCTTAATTACGGTGGAAGTAACGGTAAATTAGTGTCTGGAGGAACTAATATTGCTGTCTTAGCAGGTACTTATAAGATTACTTTCAACGAAAAAGCGCTTACTTATAGTATCGAAAAATACTCTTGGGGTATAGTTGGTAGCGGTGCTAATGGTTGGGACGAAAATAAGGATTTAGACATCAAGCTATCTTACAATGGTGCTTTTAACCAATGGGAAGCTAAAAATGTTAGTCTAAAGGACGGAGAAATTAAAATCCGTTTAAATAACCAATGGGGTACAAACTTCGGTGCTGATAGCACTGATAACCCTGCAACCGCTCTTAGTGGTAAGCTTAAAGATGGTGGAAATAACATCAAAATAAGTGCAGGCACTTACAACGTTTCTTTCTCTTTTGATGTAAAAACCAAAGAAGGTACTTACAAGATAGAAAAATTATAACAGAATACAGGCTGTCCGACAGTGTCGGACAGCCTGTATTATATCATTTAAATACCAAAAATATGAAATATTATATATACCTTCTCGCAGGATTGCTCGCCTTTTCCTGCGATAAAAAAAGCAACAACGACAACCCAGAACCCCAAAATACAGTTCCCTTAGACCTTACCAAAATAGACAACGGCAACCGTGTGATGATGCAAGCCTTCTATTGGGACGTAACACCTCTTGGCGAATGGTGGAATACCATTACCCCAAAACTCACTGAGTGGAAAGCCAACGGGGTAGACCGCATATGGCTACCTCCTGCCACCAAAGGCGCTTCTGGGGGCTATTCTATGGGCTACGACCCCTCCGATTATTTCGATTTTGGCGAATATAACCAACACGGCACTGTAAAAACCCGCTTCGGCTCACGCGCTGAACTCGAAAACCTTATCAGCAAAGCCCACGAAAGTGGCTTGCAAGTAATTGCCGATATCGTTATAGGGCATAACAATGGCGGAGGAAAAGAGTGGAACCCTTACCGCAATAAAGAAACCTACACTCTTTTCGATGAAACCCACGGTAATGCTTCTGGAAGATTTAACCGCAACTATGAGTGCTTTCACCCTAATAAATATGTAACTTCTGACGAAGGAGCTGACTTTTACGGGGAACAAGACCTCTCGCATAAAGTGCCCTATGTGCGTGAAGAACTTTGGGAAAAAGATAATTCAATGGCAAAGTACTACAAGAATACAATGAAGTTTGACGGTTGGCGTTTCGACTACGTGAAGAGCTTTGGAGCTTGGGTAGTACGCGATTGGCTAAAAGCAGTAGGTGGTTTCGCTGTAGGTGAATTGTGGGACGGCAACCCCGAAACGCTTAAAAAATGGGTAGACGAGAGCGGTGCAAGTGCTTTCGACTTTGCCTGTTTTTATGCTCTCGAAAAGGCATTAGACCGCAATAAAGATATGCACGAACTAATGACCGATACCCACCCAATGCTTAGAACCTTGCGCCCCGAGAAAGCTGTCACTTTTACAGCTAACCACGATACCGAAAAAGACAATATTGCCGATAATACCATTGCGCCTGACAAAAAACTAATGGCGTATGCCTATATCCTTACTCATAGTGGCTACCCTTGTATTTTCTATTCCGATTACGAAAATGAGGCTTTCAAAGCCAAGCTACAAAAGCTAATGCTCATCAACCGCAGTTTGGCAGTAGGCGAAGAGAAATTTCACTTAGCTTCTAATACGGAGTATGTAGCCTCACGTCTGGGCAACGAGAAAAGTCCAGGCTTAGTGCTCTTTATCAACAACAGCACTCTCCCTGCCAAGCGTACTATTACCACCCATTGGAAAAACAAAACCTTGATAGATTACTCTGGTAATAGTCATTTATTTTTTGTTACCGATAGCGATGGCAATGTAACTATACAAGTACCCGCCAATAGCTACACTGTGTGGTCAATAGGTAAATAACATAAAGTTATACAGATAAAAAAACGAGCTACCTCGCAATGAAGTAGCTCGTTTTTTACTTAAGTTTTAAATCTTCTGTTTAAAACGCTTGTATCTCCAATATAAATAAGCTAAAACTACGAGCAATAACAACCAAAGAACATATCTTAATGGTGTACTTTGGGTGTGCTTTTGTATTTGCTCAGCTTGCTGTATTTCGTGCTTTCGAACTTCAGTTTGAGCACTTGCGTAGGATTGTTTATAAAGAGTAGTATCAGCCTGCTGTAAGCTCTTAGAATGGGCTCTGATAGCTTTTATTTTCACCTTGCCATTGCGTACCCTTATAGTCTCACTATTGCCGTCCCGAGTGCGGGTATAGGTGAGCTCTTTAGCATTGCCAAGACTGTCTTTGTCGTTTTCGAGTTCAATCTCGAAAGACGTGGCGGACAGGTCAGACCATTCAGACTTGAGAGACTGCTGAACAAAGAGCTGGGAGCTATCTTTATTGGTGATAAAGTGCTCTTTCTGGACTTGCCTTTGTGTGTAGGTTTCTACTTTTTTGGTACTGCAACCAATCACTGACAAAAGGAGTAACATTGATAATAAAACTCTTTTCATACATAGTTATTTTGCTTGTTCAATCATTTTAATCACTTTTTTCAAAGTATCCGCATAGTTAGGAGCAGTAGCGTAACCCGCTTTAGCAACCTCCTCTGCAAACTTATACGGGTTGCTTCTTACTAACAATGCCTTTGCATAGCGTTCGTTTTTGATGAAGAATTGAGCGTGGTCAGTGAAACTCTCTTCTGGGGTATCGTACTTCCTAAACCAATCCCTCACCACGTACAGATATTTGCCGTCCGCACGCTTAGTAATGCTGATAATCTCAGGAAAAAGTCCCTTTGTTACTATAGGCACGGAAAGTACCTCCGTAGTACGCACTAACTGCTTCTTACTTGCAGGTGTATCCTTGCTAGCTTTCACGCCGAACATCATATTTCCAGGCACATTCTTGCCCCAGCCCGTCTCTAATGCCGATTGCGCCAGTATGAATAGATGTGATATTCCCGTTTTACGCTGAGTCTCGAGGGCGTAAGGCTTGTATTTTGTTATAAATTCTTTCATATTAATTTATGATATTAATGATAATTCTGACTTCACGAGGGTCCGTCTGGTCAAGAGTTTGTTCATCGATGAGTTGTACATAGAAATTACATTTTACCTGGTTCTCTTCTATCCATACATTCTCTAACAGGACTCTTTCATAGGGTTCATAGGAGGAGGGAAGATAAGGTGTTGCTTCTTGGGTATATAGGTAAGCATCATATGACATACTTGATGAACCTTCTATCCGCCATCTATCATTAGATATTCTTAGGTAATAAGAGGCGTGCAATTGAAGCCTGAATACAGTAAGTTCTCGTGCTATTCTGTTCTTCTCTTCCTCTGATAGGTCATTATGCCACTTGCCGTTAGTATCTATTTCAAACGAAAAACTTTCGCTATTGTCTGAAATATGAAACATTTGGTCGGAAGTATCTACATTATTGCCTTGCTGGGTATCGTACATAGAGATAGAGAGTGCACCATCAGGTACGTCTATCTTTCTTAATATAATATCAAATGAGAAGTTGTGCAAATTGCGCACTTCAAAAGGGGTAGGGTAGGAAGGTACAGAGCACAAGAAATTACATATTTTTCGATTTTCGTTTTTATATACATCTAGTATTTCATAAGATAGTTCGTTACTCAAAAAACTTATACGGGTTTGTGTATAGTCTTCTGAGGTGAGTATCTTGTTGTAGATAAAAAACTGTATGTTAGTAACATCAAAGGTATTAGGTATTACTCCTAAAGCCTTGTAGAAGGTGCATTCATAGGTATAGAGTCCCTCCGATACATTACTTGACAATAGACGCACCTTTATGTCAATATCTTTACTTTTCTTTTGCTCGTCCTCGTAATATAAGAAACACACTAACCTATCAATATCAAAGTATTGGGTATTCCTATAATGTAGGGTTACAGTGAAGGTAACATCTCTCACGTTCAATTGAGAGGTTCCTTTTATACCAAAGTTGTAAAACAGTTGTGGATTCATTACTTGTTATTTACGTTGCTAATTACTTCTGTGCCACAAACTACAAGGCTGGCGGTGCTTCCTTTTGCGCCTGTGATACTACTATCGCCTACAAGAGTTTTGCCTGTGAAGATGATGCTTGCGCTTCCTGCTTTAACAACCGATAACAGAGCGTTGTCGGGGAAAGTACTAAAGTCTAAGTTTATGTCGGTGTCGTTGTTACACCTAAGCACTCTGCCTGCGTGTTCTTTGCTAAGTATGGTGTTATCGGTAACTTCAAGGGCTAAGCCGAAGATTTCCTTATCTATTTTCGTGCCGATAAGGTCGCTGAGCTGGCGATGGTTTTTTAACTCGGTTACAATTTCCTGCAAGGTATCAAGACTCACATCATCTACCTGCAAAATGGTGTTAATGTCTTGTATTTGTTTCTTCACCTCATCAAACAATATCTTATGTGCTTGTGTATCGTTTAGGTGATTACTCAATTGTTCAGCTGAAGCCGTGCCTTCTACGAGTTTGTCTAAGCCCTCTACGCTTGCCATTGGTATCTTTTCGCTCTTGTGCCAAAAACTATCCAACCAAGCCCAAAACTGCTCTTGTGTTGGTTTTTTAAGGTTAGAAAACCACTGCTTTAAAGTTTCTATTGCTGTCATAATTATTAATCTTATTGTATAAATTAAAATCCTACAAAACGAATAAATTTTACTATCCGAGAAGGTTGAATATTATTAATAGGTTCTTCACCTCCTTTGAGAATAGCTTTTAAATAATGTCCTTGTTCCTTTCCCCATTCAGGCAAGTGGTGGCCTTCAGCCCATTGTCCACCTCCTCTGTGCCAACTCGTTATATTCTTTAAATTATCACCGAGTATCTCAAAACCATTACCATTTTGATTTTCTAAATCAAGTTTTATGTTAGGTAAGTTTTTTAGTTCTACCTTTTCTTCTTTTGTACCTACTGTTGTACCAATTCTATTAAATGAATCATCATTAGATTTATAGCCTACAGGAACTACTCCTTGCATTTCAGTATGTTCCACCCATCCTTCAGGAATGTCTGAAGCAGGTCTGTCCCATATTGCTACTAACCCCAAGGGTACCGTTTTCTTTACGCGCTCTTCTAATTTCTCCAAGCGTTTCAACAAAGAGGTTTCTTCTGTAAAAGATTTCTCTTCTATTTGTCTGTTGCTTAACACTCGTCTGAAACTCTCCCACGGATAACTCTTTGTACTACTGCCAAAAGTAGCTACTTTCTCCACAAGTACTGTTTTCTGTGAGCCGTCTTCAAAAATTTTAGATGTGTTCACTTCCTTAATAAACACGTGAGAGCCAAGTGTCGTACCCTGAAAAGGGTATATTTCTCCTTCAATGGCTACTACTCCGTCTGACACCGTGTTCCCTACTACTTCACACCCCGAAAGAATAATTAAATCTCCTGAAATACCACTCATTGCATTGAATATCTTATAAGCATTCTGCATATAACTTAATACATCGGTAGTTAGTGGGAAACCTCCCGTTTGGTTTACATTAATACTGTTCATAATTTCTATACTTCTATAATATATCGTTTACTCGCTAATTTGTAAAAGTCTATTAGGGCTTCTATCTCAAAGAAACGGTACTTACCTATTTCACTTGTAGGAATCTTCTTCGTCTCCCATATCTCCAAAGGTATTTTTACAATAAAGTCTACTCCTGTATCGCTGTAATCTACCTCACGATGTAAATACATAGTCCCTAAAAACTTCGGTTTTTGTTCTCCTTCAGTATAAAGATACTGGCCTTTGTACTGATTGCCGTCCCATATGCGTATGCGCCGTTGCTCAATGTCGAATGCATCATTTAGCGCTTTGCGTAAGTAACACACTTGCCCATTCAGTCCAAGTTTCTTAATATCCAAATATCTCTTCTGAATAAAGTCATAATACAACTGACTGATAGGAGCACTAAGCGTTCTTATCCATCCTACTATTCTTGCCTTTCGCAAAAAAGAAGGTATAAGTAGAATGACCAATTTTTCTATTTTGAAATTAAATATCATTTTGTGATGTATTTTATTTGTGAAGCATTCCAGTCTACCTCAAAGTAACCACTTTGCGGTATTTGGGTAACTCCTATGTTTTGTAATGCTCCATAGCCTTTGGTCTCGGGGTCTATCCACGCGGTTTTGAGTTCTTTTAAGTGAGGTATTTTCACCCCATTGGCTTGTTGCAAAGCGTCTACAAGATGCGCTACAATAAGTTCACCGTTAAAAGGTAAGTTTTTAAGATAACCCTCTATGGCTTCTTGTATAGGGCGTTTGCCGTAAAGCACATCGCTTCCATTACTATCCAATACTAACGGGTCGTAATACACATCAAGGTTCAGAACAAGCTTATCAGGCAGATAATTAATAACCGTAGTGCGCACTCCAGCATCTTTAATTTCTGATAAATAACCGCTAAAGGCATTTTGTTCATCTGCTGTAATAGGCTGTAACCGTCCCCCGTTTTCAGTGGCTATCTTTACTATCAATCTACCGTCATTACTCTCCACCACTGCCGAGTATTTTATAATCTTACTCGCCTCTACCTGCTCCTTTGTCTTATCTTTGTTGTTAAACTTATCGCTGTCGGGTAAGAGGTCAAAACCATACTGAAAGGCAAGAGCTTTACTTCTATACCAGCGTGCAGTATGAGGTTTTAATTCAGTAAGGCGTTTATCAATATCTGTCCTATGTAAGTCGAATAACTTTTCTAAGCTCCAAATAGCTACCGAGATAATATAAACCCACAGTCGCCATATAGCTACTCTTGAGTTTGAGTTAAGTCCGTTTAGAGCGTCTTCTCGCTCTTTCGCATTATAGATAATCTGTTGTATTTCTTGTATTGTACGTGCCATAATTCCGTAAATAGTGAAAAGTGAATAATTACTGTCCGTCGTGGCTCACGACAAAATCTAAGTTTATCGCCCATATGCTAATACCTTCCTGGCGTTCGCTTATTCTTTTGTCCTCTTGCGTAAAAGCAGTTGCAGGCTGTATCTTCTTTGCGATGTAGTAGGTCAAAATATCTTTATTAGTGAATGATTCTGTAGGTATTGTTAATACTTTTCCTGCTACCACATCATCGGTAATACTCAAATTGTTGAGCATTGCCAAATCAAAGATGCTTTCAATAGTCCCTGTGTGCTGTAAAGCAAGGTCTAAAAGACTCTGATTATGTAAAACTACTACTTGCATTATTCTTTTGATTTTCCATTTAGTTGCTTGTATTTCTTTAATTCAGTTAATAGCCCTTCAACAGAGTTTTCTAAATCTTTAATACGCTGATTTGCTTTTTTGAGCTCCTCAATAGCACTTGCGTATTTAGCCCCTAAATCTTCTATCATTTCTCGATAGATTTTCACGGCTTTATCCACATTCTCAAGTTCGCTGGTCTGTAGTTCCATACGTTGCTTGGGTCTACCAAAGAACCAACCAGCTACTCCCGATAGTACCATTCCTATAAACGATACAAAATGCTCTTTAAGTCCTTCTATGATTATTCCCATTGTGTTATTATAATAATTTACTAATCTACTAATTAATCGCTCCTTTTCCCATACCAGTAGTAACTCCTGTATAAGTGCCTGCCAGTACAGGTATGCCCGTTTGCACTATTACCTCTCCACTCTTTACATAAGCTTCAATGAGAGAGGCAAGTCGTTCGGCATATTCTTCCATTCCTGCTTCTGTTTTAGTAAGCATTTCTTGTTGCAGGCGTATAATTCCTGTTTTTAGTGCTTGTTTATCTAATGCCATAAGTTTAGTGCTTAGTTTTTAGTAGTCAGTTGCAAGTACTTGCAACTGACTACTAACTACTGATTACTGTAATAATTCGTTTATCTTATTATTAATCTCCTCAAACTTCATCACGTTGTTCGGAGAAAAATTTCCTATACCCGAAGGTGTTTGTATCACCGCGTTTTTAAGTTCCGTTAGAAGCTCGTTTAAAAGACTTCTTAAATCCACTTCCCCGCGTTGCAAGTGCAAGCCTGCTTTGTCTATTGTAAGCTGTGTTTCTTCTATACGTAAGCTCACGCTTTCTATCTCACTATAAGCCACCACGTAGTAGCGGTTCTCGTCTTCCCCAATCGAAGCTATCAACACACTGCTCCCCTCCTTGGGGAAAAGATAAAACCGCTCAGCATTATCGTTAATCACTGAAGCTAAGCGCACGGTATATTGTAGCTCGTCGTCCTTCACCTCACACGTGCCCTTTTCTTTGTCTACCGATACCACTTCTACCGCTATGGTAGGTGTTTTGCGTCTTCCTATCTGCCTAAGCCCTTCTGCTAATTCTCTGTCTATACTCATAATTTTGCTCCTATGGTTACTTGTCGACGTGCGCCATTACGTCCGAAGGTAATCTCTACTTTCTTAATAAAGTAACGTTCGTCTATCTCTTTCAATTGATCATCTATCATATGAGCTTGCATACCCCTCGTCGCAAAAGGTACCAAGAAACTTGTTATAGAGCCGTCAAAGCCATCGTATTTCAGCCTTTCCATCTCCGCTCTTGCCATTTCTCGTAACTTAGGTTCCTCACTCACTACCGAAGTATGAAAGGTTCTTAGCTCACCTTCGGGGTCGCCCTCTTCCACTGTCTTCTTTTTGTTATTTTTGTCGATATAAGTGTAACGTACTTTCAGTTTGCGTTCCTCCTTAGTCCTATACTCCAAATCATTGGCAATAATGTTGTAATTGAGGTTATAACGTGCTGTTTGCCCTATATTGGTAAGCTCCGAAAGTCCTGCGTACAGCTTGCCTTCATCATTGATAAACACGCTTAGCCTAAACTCTTCTTTCAGCTTCTCCAATACCTGCGTACCGTTCGCATTGCGAATAATCCACTGGTCTAACTGCATTTCTGGAATATTGTCCGCCAGCACAATAGGCGTGTCCTTCACAACTTCCTGCAATACTTCTCTAAGTGTTGTTTTTTGCCACGATTTGCTGATATTTTTACGTCTAAGTAAGTACATAGCGTCTTCACACTCTATGCTTACAGGAATGCTCGGTTTAACCTTCTTTACATAGCCTTCAAACTCCACTCCGCTATACACACCCTCATAAGCAAGAGTAACGCTCACTTTGTCACCCACCTTGATAGCCTTTTCAGTATAAAGGCTTTCGCCCCCTTTGGCTACTTTAAAATGGGTTGGCAGCTCAATCGTACAGGTGTCAGCTAATTCGTCTACCGATTTGGTGATTTTAACGTTGTGTACTGCTCTAAAAGTGTAATCTCCTATCTTTATAATCGCTTGTAATACAAACATTAGTATATCTTGTTAAGTTGGGTTCGTTTCTCGTCTAATTCCGCATAAAAGTCCATATCCGATACAGCTTTAATGGTGTACTTCTGTATACCTTCTTTGCCTTCCATTTCCTCAAAGCTAATATCTTTGAGCACGATGTTACCAATGTCAAAAAGAGTAAAGAGCTTATTGCCTATCACCTCCAAACTCTCATTCTTTTCAAACAATTTGTTAAGACTTTGTACTTGTGCCGTAGGATATTGATCGGGATTTTTGGGGTCTACACACAGTCCTCTTATGGTAATTTGCCAATCTTCAGTAGTGATATATTCCTTGACCTTA
Source organism: Capnocytophaga sp. oral taxon 412 str. F0487 (assembly GCF_000271925.1). NCBI lineage: Bacteria > Pseudomonadati > Bacteroidota > Flavobacteriia > Flavobacteriales > Flavobacteriaceae > Capnocytophaga > Capnocytophaga sp. oral taxon 412. Next base: position 63,431 of record NZ_AJZR01000014.1, read on the forward strand.
CCTTTGCGTTGTTTGCCTACCGTTGCCGTTTCTACAATGGTTTTAGTAAGCGAAAAACTCACCAAAGGCTCATTGGGGAAAACCGTCTGCTCCCCCGATTTATCAGCCACTTTTAACGTCATAAAATACTGACTGCCATTACTGCGTGCCTCACTAATGTTAGACAAACTCGGCAGTACAAATTTCGTCTTATTGTTTGCCCACCACTGCGGAAATGCTGGACCTACATAGTCCAAAAAAGCCCGTGCGGTGAGTTCTTTTATATCAAATTCCATAAATTACACTGTTTGCATTTGGTTTACACTGTTCACAATTCTCAAAAGCTCTTCTTTTAGTTGTGCCCCAAAGTTTTCCACTCCTTCCCGTACCGATGATACGTACACTTTGGTATCCGTGCCCAAGTTGCCTATCTGTACGTTGATATGCGTTTGACGGGTACCTCCTGTTACAATATTATCTTTGGTTTTATTACCCATCTCTGAAAAAGGTGTGCTGGCAATAGGTGTTGCTAACGGACTTGTTTTCTGTCCCGTTTGCCCTATGCCTAACTTGCCCATTAGCCCGTCTTTCACACTCGAAAGGCTCTTAAACTCCAAAGAGTTCCACGCTTTACCAAAATATTCTTTTGCTTTAGCTCCTGCCTCACCTGCTTTTTTATAGCCTTCTGCTACCGATTTAGCACGTTCTTGCAAGTCGTTTTGTATTTGGCTTATCATCGCTTGGTTTTCTTTACTATCTCCCAAACCTACAGCCTCTTTAAACTTATACCAAGCCAACTTACAGAGGTCTACACCTGCCATAAAAGCATTGACCGCCGTATTCCAATGAGCTTTGTAGGTGAGAATAAAGGCTTCCCACAAGTATTTCATTCCTTGCACAGTGTTATCCCACGCTTTACCCCAACCGCTCACACCTACAATACAATAAGTGATGATAGCAATAAGTGCCACGATGCCTGCTATAATCAATACAATAGGATTAGCTAAAAAAGCTAAGTTCGTTTTAATTACTGCCCACGATAGTCGGTTCTGCCACGCCGCAGCAATAGCCATATAAGTGTTATGCAATGTGATAGCTGTAATAAATACTCCTAACACTCCTGCAATACCAAGGATTATGGGGTTCCCCTCTTGAAGTTTTTGAATAAACCAACTCAATCCTTCATTCAAAGCACCAAATACCATCGTAGAAAGTGCTACCAACGGAATCAGCAACGGACTTATAACCTCATATACTTTTACAGCTATAGATTCTATCGAAGCCATTAAAACTGTAAACCTGCCTTGTAGAGTGCTGTTCACATTCTCAGCTCCTTGATAAAAATCTCCTTGTGCATCAGTTGCCCATCGGAAAGCCTCAGCCAACTCTCTTGCCGAAATTCCTCCTTTGTCCATTCGCTCTTGCAGAGAGGTCATAGTCTCGCCCGTCCGCTCACTTATCACTTGCAAAGGATTAAATCCTGCCTGTTGCATCTGTGTGAGTGTAGCTTCTTGCAATTTCCCTTGTGTGGTCACTTTGGCAAAGGCAGTAGCTAAGATTTCTATCTTTTTGCTATCCCCCAAGGCAACATCTCCTATTTGTTTGAGCATTCCTAATGCTCCTTCAGGAACCAACCCTGCTCCCATCAAACTCTCTTGAGCCTTCACAAGCGATGGTACTTCATAAGCCGTTTGCCCACTGTATTGTGTGAGATTCTGATGTATTTCTTGTGCCTTTTGCATATTACCTTGCACAAAAGTAGCCAGACTCATCTTTTGGGTGTCTGCCGTAAAACCTTGCTTAAATATTTTCTGTAAAGACGAGATAGGGTCTATAATGTTATTAACCACCTCCTTTAACCTTTTAGTCTGATCAAAGAAAGAAGATATCGTGTTTTTTGGATTTTCTGCCATTTATAAACTTTTTTCTTTACTTTTTTATTCTCCATACGATTCACTCTCCCTTTGGCGAATCCATTCCAGTTCTTTCACTCGCATAGCCCACTCAGTATCATTGAGGGCATCGGGATTGGCAATGTGCATATAGTAACGCAGTGAGGCATTGGTAATACGCAACCAATCCCGAGGCTCGTCAATTTCCGCACTGCTTAAAGCTTTTCCAAGGTAGCTTCTTTAATCTGTATCAATTCGCCAAGCTTACTACTTGCCGAAAGGAAAAGTGCATCATCAGTCTTAATCTCTTCATCTCCTCCCAACCAACAGTTAGTAAGGATAGCCTCATTAAACTTCATCGGGTCTTTCGTTGCCAATGTCGAAGCATAACTCAGGGTAGCGCGGTCAGGCGTTCTCAAGTATGCTACTTTGTCATCTACTCGCAATACAAATACTTCTTTGTACTTCGCTTTCCATTGTTTGATTTGTTCTTTTGTTACGTCCATTTTTTATCAATTTGCTAATTTCTAATTTCCCCGCCTATGTGGCTCGCACCCACCTGTCGTGCTACGACTATGGTTCACTGCTACGATTGGCGTTTTACATCAGTGAAGATAATAGGAAGCTCTACAACCATATTTTTATCCCCCTGCTTCATTGCCTTTTTCACTTCGGTAAATTCCACATTCTTGAGAATATCGGTCACTATTTGTCCACCTTCTGAGGGCACGTAAGCAACAACCAAGTCGAAGTTAAGGTTCAGAATGTCGTTGTTTTTGGCATCACGCGTCATTGCTTCCAATTCACTTTGCCAAATGCTCAACTTCCCCTCAAAACTGTGATTACCTCTTACAATGCTCAAAGGTTTACTCCCACGTCCGTAAAGCGCCGATTTTTCTTTTTTCTCAGTGTATTCTACTTCTGTCACCCCGGCAATAATACGCCCTCCAAAGGCAATCGAAACATCGCTCCACGCATACTGTTTACTACTAAATGTTCCCATTTTTTTCTAATTTATTAATCTACTAATTTATTAATTTGTTAATTCTCTGCCTGTCGTGCTACGACTAATTTGCTAATTCTCTGCCCGTCGTGCTACGACCTCACACCTAATTTTCTTCTTTCTTTGTGGTAAAACCAATATTCACCTCAATAAAATCAGCATAACCCACAGGAAGGAGTTTTAGCCCTACTACCACTTTACCTGTTTGCAACACCTTCTGTTCAGGGTCTATATTGATGTTCACTGCCGATAGCTCCCCTTTCGAAACCATTTCGCTTTGCAAAGTGTTCTCCAACTTGGTTTGCCAACTCTTAATAATAGCAGGGTGAATGCTTCCCTCTTCTGAGAGCAAGACCTCATCGCTCAATTCCTCTACCAAAGCCCCATAAGCAAGAAGTAACGCCTTGTCCATTACCAATCCGCTACTGAGACTCTTAAAATCATCAGTAGGTTTGGTAAGCGTATTATCTCCTGAAAAATAGTAGCCTGAACGCCCTACGAAGGTACGAAAGAAAATATACCCTTTGTCGTCTAAGGCGTCCCACTGGTCAGCTTTGCTGTCAATAGTAGTCCCGTCAGTAAAATAAGCCACCAATGGCAATACACTACCGTCCTTCACGCGGTGAATTTTGCGCTGTACGGGTATAGCACTCATTTTTCCTAAAAACAAACCTACTGATGCTTCTTTCTCCTTATCGTCATTACCGATAAAGCAAGCCACTTTGTTGAGTTCGTTTTCCGAGAAATTAGTAAGGTCAGCTACTTTGCCGTTCCAGCTATTGCCCGATACCACTACTCTAAAAGGCATATACTTCTTTTCAAAATGCTCAGCAATAGCTTGTGCTTTCACTACGGCTGTTTGTACATCAGTGTCTAAGCCGGCAGCAATAGTTTCGCTACCAGTTGCTTTTTTCACCACACCCAATACCCTAATAGCACCTTTGGCATCAGCTATGAGAGTTGGAGCAAAAGCACCGTCTTTGTCAAGCATTGCAGTCATAGTCGTAGCGTCCGATACGAGCATTACCCACAGAGGTGTACCCGTAGGAGCTTGGTCGTAAAATGCTTTAATATGCTTGTAAGCAAAAGCGTTTTCAGCCTCCGAAATACCCAATGCTACGGCTTCGTTTAAGGAAAATACTTGGTACGATTTCCCGAGTTCTACCTTACTGGCTACTCCACTACCTATAATAATAAGACCAGTAACTTTTTGAATGTTATTGCCTGTACGGTTCATACCATCCTTGGCAATGTTAAATAATACTTTTGGTAATCCCATTTTTTAATTATGTGTTTTTGTTAATTATTTAATAAATGTCCCCCTACCCCTCCCTTATTATATCCTTAATTGTAACTCTACTAATAAAAAGGCAAAATAGCTAAAAACAACTGTCCTCTATTAACTATCAATCATTAAAGGCTTTCCTCTTTTTTAGAATTGTTACCAGGGCGGTCAGTAGCGGTTACTATTATTTTATCACCTGTAAGCGAAGGATTAGTAACCGTAGTGGTGTACACCCATTTGCCCTGTACAAGAGTTGCGCTACCTTCTTCCACAAGAGTAGCATCGTGGTCTTCAATACGCACTTTCACAGCTACGACCTTAAAAGCATCGCCCGCCTCTATCATTATTTTCTCTCCTGTGGCACTACCTGTATAGCCTGAATGGTCTATATGGGTAATTTTAGGAGCGCGCAAATAGTCAGTCATCGCCATATTATAAGCCGATACATTCCTGCGCTTTTTAGCCTCTGCTGTATAATCCTCTTTTAGCGAAGGGTCTTGCAAAGCGTTTTTGGCATATGCCGAAGCGCGTATAAATCTCTCTTGTTGTGCTTTCTGAGAGGCACTGGGAGCTTTGGTGTGTGAAGGAGGGGTAGCGACAATAGTTTCTCCTCCGCGTTGGCGAAATACAAACACTTTCCCTACTTTACCACTAAGCCCTGTAATGGCATAGTTTGATTTACTTTTTCCCATTTCTTTAATTTTTTTTGTTATACATTATTTTAATTGTAAGTGCACTTCTATCGTTTGTTTTACGGTGCAAAATTCCGGCGGTTTTTTCAGTTCTGAAAATCGGCAAACAAGCCTTGTACTTATTTTCCCCAACCATTGTACTAATTTGGTACAAGCGTTGAACGTCTTTTTCCTTACCTCATCTATATGTACGACCTTTGCACCATCAACAAATAACAAATGTGTAAAATGAAAGATTTACTCTTAATCAAAAACGATTTGCACCTTGCTGAAGGTGATTTTCAAGTAGGCTTATCTGAGCCTCAACATCAAAAAGCTATTCTTACTGCCGAAAAAGGACAGTGGAAAGAGCACCCCGAAGTGGGGGTGGGTATTGCCCAAATGCTCGCCGACGACCTTTATACCGAAATGCTTATTGAGGTAAAAAAGCAATTGGAGTACGACGGTATACCCGTGAAAAACGTAACCCTTACCCCTCAGGGCTCACTGCTGATAGAGTAATAGTTCTCCCTTTTGTGGGGACTATCTTTCGGCATAACCGCCCTGAAAAGAAAGTATTGCTACAATAGTACGAGGTGATAAAAACATAATGTTCGCCACCTCCTCTACAAGAGCATCTATCTTCCACTGAGGGTGCTTGGCACTCAGTTCTTCAAAAAGTTGACGCACTTTTTCATTGCGTTTTTGCAAGCGTTCTTTGCGCTGTTGTGTATTATCACATTTCATATGTTTCATTTTTTAAATGTTAAACTTTTTGCCAACTTTGGTAGAGCTTTTTTAAAACTCTACCAAAGTTTTTTTTTCACCTTTGCATCTCACTCCCTATTGCCTGAGGCCTGGGGCCTATTACCTAAGCTTCCCCCTTCACTTCCACAAAAAAAGTCTCATCTTGAGTCACCACTACTCCTATTTTTGGAAAGAAGTCAGCTATTTGCTCATTGTTGCGTTCGGCAAGTAGCTTATCTTTAGCTGGTTCTTCGGCTATGCGCACATAAGCAGGTAAAAATTCTTTCAGCAGGTTTGTTACCGTATTCCACGTAAAACCTTTTAGCGTTTTCAGTTTCGGCGTACCTGTGCGGAATCCTATGGTACCGTGCAAACTGTCAAGTGATTTCTTCTTGACAAATAAACTGTCTTTATTTGCTAATGCATAGGCTTGTAACACATCAAAATTGGTGTCTTTTATTTCTTTAAGAGTCGCCAATTCATTCGTGTATTTATTGCGTATAGCTGCAATTTGCTTCTCTATCAACGCATTTATTTTAGTCATTCGCGCCTCTGCCTTTGCATAAGTAGAAAAAGCATTCTCCATTTGTGTTTTAGTTACCCCAGTAGGGATTATTCTTTTTGTTCTTGCCATTTTTGTATTGTTTTTTAATCGTTAATTTTGAATGTAAATAGAGAGAGGTTCATAATCAATTTGTTAATCCAACCCTTGATTGGTATTACTAGTCCTAAAATTCTCCCCCCTACCCTACCTTTACCTTTAGCCCATCACTAGCTTTACCTTTTACTCACATACCCAGCTGTGAGCCCATCGCTGGCTTTACCTTTTATCTTTTACCTTATAAAGCGGGTGCTTTCTTACTGGTTGCCACTCCCTTTGCTCGTCCAACCAAAGCAGGTGTCGCTCTTCGTCGTATTTAAAGATGGGGGCACACCAACCGTTCTGTTCCACCCACGTTTGTAGTTCTTGCACGCGAGCAGGTACCTCATTCGTACGTCCTGCGCGGTATTGTGAGGTTTGTAGTCGTTCCTCAAAAGTAAGCACCTGCAAAAAACTATCAAGAGCAAGCGCTTGGGTATATTCTAAAAATCTATTCATTGTAATTTTTTTGTTATTTGTTATTTTTTCACTTTACTATTCACTATTCACTTTTGCATCACTTTTCCTAATGCCTAAGGCCTGAGGCCTATTGCCTATTCCCTACAAGCCGTCCATATTTTTTCAGCTCACTCCACCAGTTTACTTTATGCCCACTAACTCTTCTGGGCAAATAGCGCACAGGCTGATGATAACTTTTGGCTTTTTCTAACAACACAACCGCTTGCTCGCGGAGCTTGCGCTGTACATACTCATAGTCACTGACTTCATTTAAATGTATTCTCATTGTTTTTAATTTTTAATATTAATTCAATTTATAACCCTAATAATCAATCGTCACATTCTCAGCAATACTAACTCGCCGACTTTACAAAATTTCTTTTTAATAATCCCTTAAACTTCATACGTCTTCTTACGTTAAATTGCCTCTCTACAAGGCAAAGCCCTGATTTTTTTATTTTGAAACTAATTTGTTTTCAATTTCTACCTTTTTTAGGCGCTCTTCATTAAAAATATAATTTCGTACGCTTCTCTCATTTTCTAATTTCCAAATCTGCTAATTTGCTAATTCCTTAATCTGCTAATTTGCTAATTCCTTAATCTGCTAATTTGCTAATTCCTTAATCTGCTAATTTGCTAATTCCCTCCTATCCTACATTTTTTAACTAACCTCCCCTCAACAATAATTTTTCTACTGCCATAAGGTCGATTATCCATAAATTTTTTGTACTTTTGCTCATTATTTTATTCATTTTGTTTTACGGTGCAAAATTCGAATAAATTTTCGACATACGCAAATTTTTTTCGAATTATTTTTCGTATTATTTTTTAAATTATTGATTATGAGTACAATTAATTTTCGTATAAAAGAACTAGTAGACCATTTTTCCAACGGTAATAATAGTGATTTTGCAAATAAAATAGGGGTTAATGAGGCTAATATTAGAAATTACATAGCTGGAACAGAACCTAAATTTAATGTTTTAGAAAAAATTGTTACTACTTTCGAAGTAAATTACGAATGGTTACTCACAGGTAAAGGTCCTATGTTAAAAAACAAGGAGATTGTCGAAACTCCTCGTGTAGAAATTATCAAACCTTTAAAAGTAGAAGGAAGAGATTTAACTCCCAAGGTGATAGTGGTTGAAGAAGACGAACTTTTTAACCCCATACCCTTAGTGCCTATATACGCTCAAGCGGGCTATCTCAATGGTTATGAAGACCCCGAATACATAAAAGAACTCCCTATGTACAACCTCCCCGAAATGCGAAACGGCACTTTCAGAATGTTTCAAGTAAACGGACTCTCGATGTTCCCCACCCTGCAAGACGGCAGTTATGTGGTAGGGCAATTCGTCGAAAATTGGGAGTGGCTCTCAGATAACAGGGTGTGCGTAGTAGTTACAGAGCGCGACGGAGTGATTGTAAAACGGGTTTTAAACAAAATAAGAAAGTATGGTAGTCTGTATTGCAAATCCGATAATCGCGACTACCCGCATATTACCGTTAGAGCTGAAGATATTAAAGAAGTATGGGAATGTAAAATGCACCTCTCTTTCGAGTTCCTCGACCCTATCCCTGAGTACCAAAAAATCGCCGATTTAGAAGCCAATGTTCAGTTCCTAACCGAACGTGTAGAACAATTAGAGCATCACAACAAACCTATTTTATAGCCTATCAGAATTGGTTTGCGAATTTTTTTTGCCCTACACTTTGCCAAATTTCTACCCGCCCATCGTGCTACGAGCACACATTACCTTCCCTTTTTCGTCACTACATTCCCCCTCTCCTTGGGAGAGGGACGGGGTGAGGATTCCCTTTTCTTTCGCCTCGAAACCTCGTTTTTAACATTTTTAACCTTGTCGTATCACAGTATAAATCAACTACTTATATACCCTTTCTATACCAATCGTCCAAGATTCGTATAAGCTTCCTATAAGCTCTCTATAAGCTACCCCCACCCTTCTTACACCCTTTTTTCACCAAAACCTCTCCCTTCCTTCTTTCGAACTTCTCCGATATCTTTCGAACCCATCAACCATCCCTCATTCCCTAATTCTCTCATTTTCTAATTTACTAATTAATCTGCTCATCGTGCTACGACTGTCTGTGCGGCTCGCACCTTTGCCAAAGTTGAATAAACTGACAATACCTCCGCTGGTTTACAAGGCGCAGCCTTGATTTTGTTTAAATTTTGTTTAATTTCTGAGGCACAGCCTCATTCCTCTAACTCAAACTCACGCCTCATTTCCTAATTCTCTAATTTCCTAATTCTCTAATTCTCTAATTTTCTCATTTCCTAATTATTTCATACCTTTGCACTTTCTTAACTTATTAACTTTTAATAAAACAATGGCTCGTGTATTAACAGGCATTCAAAGTACAGGTACTCCCCACTTAGGGAATATCCTCGGAGCAATCCTCCCCGCAGTGCAAATGGCATCAGACCCTTCTAACGAATCGTTTCTGTTCATCGCCGATATGCACTCCCTTACTCAAATAAAAGACGGTGCGCAACTCCGCGCCAACACTTATAGCGTTGCTGCCACTTGGTTAGCTTTCGGTTTAGATACTGATAAAGTAACCTTCTACCGCCAGAGCGATGTACCCCAAACCGCTGAACTCTCGTGGTACTTGGCTTGTTTTTTCCCTTATCAACGCCTCACCCTCGCCCATTCATTTAAAGACAAAATGGACTACCTGCAAGACGTAAATGCAGGGCTCTTCACTTACCCTATGCTAATGGCAGCCGACATACTCTTGTATGATGCTGAGGTCGTACCTGTGGGCAAAGACCAGTTGCAACACCTCGAAATTACCCGCGATGTAGCTTCTCGTTTCAATCACCAAATGGGCGAAACTTTCGTATTGCCACAAGCTAAAATAGAGGAGAAAATAATGATTATACCAGGTACCGACGGCGAAAAGATGAGCAAGTCACGCAACAATTTCATCAATATTTTCTTACCCGAAAAACAACTCCGCAAGCAAATAATGGCAATCCAAACCGATAGTACTCCTTTGGAAGCACCCAAAGACACCGATACTTGCAACGTGATGAGGCTCTACCGCCTGTTAGCTTCTCCTGAGCAAATACAAGCAATGGAAGAGGCTTACCGTGCAGGAGGTTATGGCTTCGGTCAAGCCAAACAAACCCTTTACGAACTGATATTAGAAAAATTTGCTACCCCACGCGAGCGCTATGTTTACTATATGCAGCATTTAAGCGAACTCGATGCTATATTAAAAGAAGGTGCTGCCAAAGCACACCGTGTAGCCGATGAAACTTTGCGCAGGGTACGCGCCAAAATAGGATATTAAAATGACAAAATTAAAAGCTGGCGTCCTCGGTGCAGGACATTTAGGAAAGATACATTTGCGATTGCTCAACCAATCCGAAAAATACGAACTCGTAGGATTCTACGACCCCGATGAAGCAAACGCTAAAAAAGTAAGCGAAGAGTTTGGCTACAAGCGTTTCGATAGTATAGATGCGCTCATCGCCGAATGTGATATGGTAGATGTCGTAACCCCTACCCTCAACCATTTTATGTGTGCCGAAAAGATTATCAAAGCAGGCAAACACCTCTTTATCGAAAAACCTATCGCTACTACAGTAGAAGAGGCTGAAGCTATGATTGCTCTTGCCAAAGAACACCACGTGAAAGGACAAGTAGGACACGTAGAGCGTTTCAATCCGGCTTTTATTGCCGTACGCGACCAAATTCACAACCCTATGTTTATCGAGGCACACCGCTTAGCTGAGTTCAACCCTCGTGGTACCGATGTGCCCGTAGTACTCGACCTGATGATTCACGATATCGATGTAATCCTAAGCGTCGTAAAGTCTAAGGTAAAACACATTTCGGCAAGTAGTGCAATGGTTATTAGTCATTCCCCCGATATTACTAATGCCCGCTTGGAGTTTGAGAACGGTTGTGTAGCCAATATCACTGCTAGTCGTATCTCTATGAAGAATATGCGCAAAAGCCGTTTCTTCCAGAAAGACGCTTATATATCCGTAGACTTTTTGGAGAAAAAAGTAGAGGTAGTGAAGATGAAAGACGCCCCAGAAGTACCAGGAGACTTCGATATGATACTCCAAAATGCAGAAGGAGAGCGCCGTCAAATCTATTTCGAATACCCTGAAATACATAATAACAACGCTATCTTAGACGAGCTCGAAAGCTTTGCCAATGCCATTGTAAACGATACGACCCCTATGGTCACTCTCGAACAAGGCACCGAAGCCCTCCGGATTGCCAAGAAAATAGTAAGTTTATGAAACATATCATCACATTGCTCGCTTGTGTGGGACTCGTTTTTTCCCTAAAAGCACAATCTACTACCGATTTTAACATTAGGTACGAAACCTTTATCAAAGGGGATATCAAAATTATAGGGAATAACATTCTTAACCGTAAAGAGAAACGCAATAGCCCTAACGACCCTTATAACGACCGTAGCTCGAAAGCTAAACTCAACGACGAGTTCGATATGCAATACATCGATATCGATGCTGACCCTAATACGTTTTCATCTAGTAGTGCCAAATTCTCTTACGAAGGAACAGGCGGAAAGGTAGCTTATGCAGGTTTGTATTGGTCGGCTACCTATCCATATGCTAAGGGCACCCTAAGAGGTAATAAAAATATCCCTGTTGATTCCAATAGAGAAGACGCCAGTAGTGTACTATTGAAAATGCCCGAAACCAATACCTATACCCCTATCGCTGGTGAACTCATTTACGACGGACGCACCGACGATGAGTTAAAAAACTCAGCACCTTATGTGTATTACGCCAATATCACCAATCTTTTAGCTCCGGCAACTAAAATAGAAGGCGATTATACCGTAGCCAATGTAAAAGCTGCTTTAGGGCAAATAGAAGGTGGTTCGGCAGCAGGCTGGGCGTTAGTAATAGTATACGAAAACCCCGATAGCAATGTAAAGAAAATCATTACTTACGATGGCTTTTCGGCTATTACCAATCAGGCTTCCAAAACCTTTACTTTTAGTGGATTTAAAACCCCTGAGGCAGGCGACTTTAAAACACGTATTATGGGAGTAGCCCTCGAAGGCGACTTTAATATGGCAGGTGATAACGTAGCTGTTGGCGTACCTGCCAGCGGTAAAACCTCCTCTTTGGAAAGCAAATGGCGCCCTAATCAAAACTTTTTTAGCAGTGCCATTACAAATAACGATGAGGTAGTAAAAACACGCACCCCTAACAGCGAAAACACTTTGGGCTTTGATATCTTCCGTATGGATATCAAAAACGACAATCAATACCTCATTCCTAACAACACCAATTCATTAGATTTGAGTTATACACGTAGTCGCGACCGCTATTATTTGTTCCTTACCGCTTTGGAGATAGAAAATAATCCGAAGGAGATTACCCAATTACACCGTTCAACGAAAATAAGCAAACTGAAAGTCAGCGATACTCAGCAGGGTTATTATGTGGTAGTGGGAGTCTTCTTAAACTTCAATAATGTAAACAAACGGGTAGAAGAAATGAAGAAATGGGGGTATGATGCCCAAGTGTATTATAATAAAGACCAAGTACTAAACTACATTTATATAGCCCGTTATAATACTTATGACGAAGCTATGAAAAAGGTAGAAGAAGTACGAGAAAACACCGAAATCCCCGACCCGTGGATATTAGATGTGGCTAATTACGAATAATAAATGCTAAACAAAGATACACAGATAGCCTTGCAGAAGGGGGAACTCCTCCCCCTGATGGAGGCTTTTTATACCTTACAAGGCGAAGGTTTCTACAAAGGAACAGCAGCTTATTTCATTCGCTTAGGTGGTTGTGATGTGGGTTGCCATTGGTGTGATGTAAAGGAAAGTTGGCAAGCCGAAGCTCACCCCTTAGTGCCCATAGATACCATTGTAGCCGAAGCCTTAGCACACTCCAAAACTATCATTATTACAGGCGGTGAACCACTGATGTGGAACTTAACTTTACTTACCGAAAAGCTGAAAGCAGGAGGTGCACGCACTCATATAGAGACCTCAGGAGCACACCCGTTATCAGGCTCTTGGGATTGGATATGCCTATCGCCTAAAAAAATAAAACGTCCCGTAGGAGACGTTCTTCAAAAAGCTAATGAGCTCAAAATGGTAATCTATAACAATCACGATTTTATTTTTGCCGAAGAAATGGCAGCACAAGTATCGCCTGAGTGCTTACTTTACCTCCAACCCGAGTGGAGCAAACGCGCTGAGGTAATGCCTAAAATTGTAAATTACGTAATGGCACATCCTCAGTGGAAAGCCTCTTTACAAATGCATAAATACCTTGACATTAGATAATTAAAAAATGAGGTAATTAGAAAATGTGAAGCTACCCAATCATTTTGCTAATTTGCTAATTTTGCAAGGTAATTAAAGTGTTCTCCTTCGGCGATGAGTTCGCATTGTAAGCCTACTGAAATTGCTACGTTTTGTAAAGTGTTGTAATCTACATACATCCAGGGAAAGGGCTTTTCTTTTCGACCTTTATACTTCACCACATAATCTACTTCTCCGTAATAATCGAAATAGAGCGGTATATCATAACTGCCATCGGGGTTCTCATCGAACATATAGATAATATCAGAAGAATCAGTGAGGATTTGTCCGTGTGGAGCTAAGAGTGTTTTCAGATGAGCATAAAAAGCACCCATTTGTTTCAATCGTCCACACATACCTGCACCATTCATCAGTAAGAGAATGGTGTCGTACTGCCCTGTTGTTTCCAATATATTCTGCACTTTGGCATTGCGTAAACCTCTCAACAGGCACGCTTCAATAGCCTTAGGTGATAGGTCGATAGAATGTACTTCAAGCTTGCGCTCGTTCTGCAAATAGAGTCCGTGAGAGCCTCCTCCACACCCCACTTCCAATACTTTACCTTTCGCCATTTGTAGGGCTTTTTGCTCTAACGCAGGCATCTGTTCAAAAGAGCGAAACAAATAAGGCAAGGGCAATACATCTTCTTCGGAAATAGTAGTTTCCGTTTTAATATCTTCGGTGTATTGCCCTTGCTGATAATCTAAAATAGCTTGTCCAAATAAGTCTTTCATTAGTTATCCCACTCCAATAAACGGCGTTCGCCTTCTATTTTTTGAATATCGGTAATATCTTGCGACATTTCAATCACGCCTTTGTAGTTCTTTTCTTTATCGCGTACAGCAAAATAACGCACATAGATAAGGCGACCGCGATAATTGAACCAGAAATTAGCTTCGTTTTGAGTACCTGCCTTGAAGTTCTCTACGATTTTAAGCACCGTGCCCACGCTCTTAGGAGGGTGACAGAACTTCACTTCGCGCCCTATAATACCAGCACTGCGAGGGAATACACGTTCCTCACCGCGGTTGTAGAAAATCACGCGGTCGTGTTCATCTACAAAAGTGATATCAATAGGGAGAGTTTTGAGCAAGAGGTTTACCTGTTCAACAGTCATATACCCCTCGTCGTAATGAGCAGCAGCATCATCAAATTTAACATCGGTGCGGCGTTCCGTATCCATTGAAGGGTGTACATACACCGGTTCGCCGGGGTTGCTATTAGGGTAAGGTGCAGGTTCTTCTTTCAGCATCCAACCTATTTCCTCTTCGCCTTTGCGCATTTCAATCCAATCTTCTTCGGTGAGTAATTGCAAGGCGTTAGGGAACAGGATATTCGCTTCTACATTTAGCAAACGACCTAAGTTATCTTCGATATAGCGCACATTGGTTTGCGCCGCATCAAGGTCTTTTTCTTCTAAGTTTTTGCGTACCAAACGGAAGATATCGCGAATGGTGTCGTGGAAAGACCACATATTCTGTGAAGGATTCGTCCAGCCACGTTTTTCCAAGAAAGGGAAGAGCTGGTTTTCTTTGCGAGCAAAGTGTTTTTCTACCGTTGCCAAATGATTAAACACGTTGTAGAATTTCTGATAATCGGTATGAGGGTCTATGCTGAGCAACTCGTCCATAAGTGAGTAAATAAGTTCAGCTTCAAGCATATAGGTATGCACGGGGTGTCCTGCGGGTAAAGTTTGTTCCATAAATGATTTTATTTTAGGACGCAAAGGTATGAAATAATTAGGAAATTAGAAAATTTGGAAATGAGAGAATGAGAAAATGGGGGAAGTAACTTTTTGGAACATTAATTTTGCCAAAGGTGCGAGCCGCACAGGCAGTCGTAGCACGACGGGCGGGAAATTAATAAGTGAGAGAATTAGCAAATGAGTAGTGAAAAAATGTTTTTTTGATAAGTCAGACTTATTGAGCAAATCGGACAAGTTAGAGGTATAGTGATAACTCTTTCTTATCAATCTGGGAATTCTAGTTTTAGTTGTATGTACATCAGCTTCTTTACTTCTTCTTTTTCGGGTTCGTTGTTGAGGTGAGAAAGCGAGATACCTAAGAGTCGTACTGATTCGGCGGGGCGTTCTTGATAGAGCAGTTCTTTGATGTGCAAGAGTATGTCGTCTTTACTACTTATGAAATCTTTAAGGGTTTTACTGCGCGTTTGCACCGTAAAGTTACTGTATTTGATTTTCAGGGTAACGGTTTTGCCGGCTACTTGCTGTTTGTCAAGACGACGGGCTACGTCTTCGGCTATATGGTCGAGTTCGCGTAGCATATACACCTCGCTGGTGAGGTTCTCGGCAAAAGTTTCTTCTGCACCTACTGATTTGCGTATTCTGAAAGGTTGTACCTCACTGCGGTGAATGCCTCGTGCGAGTTCGTAGTAATAATTGCCACTATTACCAAAATTCCGCTCTAAGAACTCCAATGATTTCTCGCGCAAGTTCCTCCCTTTAAATATCCCCAGCTGGTACATCTTCTCGGCTGTTACTTTGCCTATACCGTAGAACTTGCGCACATCGAGTCTGTCTAAAAAATTTTGCACTTCGGATTCGGTGATGGTGGTTTGTCCGTTGGGCTTACGGTAGTCGCTGGCGATTTTAGCGATAAACTTATTTACCGAAATGCCTGCCGAAGCCGTGAGTCCGGTTTGTTGGAAGATGCGTTGGCGAATCTCTTGGGCGATAAGGGTAGCCGAAGGGTTGCCCTTTTTGTTTACGGTTACGTCTAAGTAAGCTTCATCAAGGGAAAGAGGTTCGACCAAATCAGTATATTCGTGGAAAATAGCCCGTATTTGCATCGATATTTGCTTGTAGCGCTCGAATCGAGGTTTTACAAAAATGAGATGTGGACACAGTTTGCGCGCTTGCGCCCCGCTAATAGCACTGCGCACCCCAAACTTGCGCGCCTCATAGCTGGCAGTAGCTACCACACCGCGTGGTTCCCCTCCGCCTACTGCAATTGCTTTTCCGCGCAGTTCGGGGTAGTCGAGCTGTTCTACCGAAGCATAGAAGGCGTCCATATCGATATGTATAATTTTTCTGTTCAAGGGATTAGGATTCAGTAATTAGATTGCTTCAAACCTCTTGCCTGGGAGGGGTTTTATCACTCCTTTGATTTCCATTTGAAAGAGGAGATTGGAGAGTTGGTAGATGGGCATTTGGCACCCCAAGGCGAGCTCGTCTAAACTTTGTTTACCATTGGTTTTGAGAAATGCGCTAATAGTTTCTTCCTCAGGAGAAAGAGTTACAAAAAGTTCTTGCTGTACGGCTTTTGGGGCTGGGGTATCCCAACCTAATTGGTAAATGAGGTCTTTGGATGAGGTGAGTAGGGTTGCTTTACCGTTGCGTATCAGTTCATTGCACCCCATACTATACGGGTCGGTGGTGCGCCCTGGCACGGCAAATACTTCGCGGTTGTAGGAGAAAGCTATATCGGCAGTGACTAAGCTACCGCCTTTTAGTCCGGACTCAACAACTACGGTCGCCTGTGAAAGCCCTGCGATAATGCGATTACGGCTGAGGAAATTCTTTCTATCGAAGGGACTCTGGCTACTGAAATCGGTGATGAAACCGCCGTTTTCTTCCATTGCTTCACAATACTTGCTATGAGTAGCGGGGTAGATAGTATTGAGTCCGTGGGCAAGACAAGCCACCGTTTGTAGGCGGTGTTTCATCGCTGCCTTATGGGCGGTAATATCTACTCCGTAGGCATACCCACTGACGATTACCACATCTAACGAGGCGAGTTCTTCGATGAGTTTTTCGCAAAAAGCTGTGCCATAGCTGGTAATATTGCGAGTGCCTACAATACTGAGCAGTCGTTTATTTTGCAAGTGGATATTTCCTTTTTGGTAAAACAGTATTGGGCTGTCTACACATTGTTTGAGTGAGGAGGGATACTGTTCATCGGTATAGGTTATAATGCTGATGTTTTGCTTTTGAGTGAATTGCAATTCGGTTTCTGCTTCGTGCAAACACCGAGCACTGAGTATGTTTTGAGTAATCTTAGAGCCAATACCTGTTACCTTCTCTAAGGCACTTTTGGGTTGAGCGAATACGTTTTGAGCACTTCCAAAGTGTGAGATGAGTTTCTTGGCTGTTATATCGCCTATGAGAGGGATTTTCTTTAAGGCAATAAGATACAACAAATCGTCTTTCATAATAAAGTATTAATGCGTAGTGCAAAGGTATAAATATTTTTTGAAATGGATATAATTTTCCTCACCCCCGTTCCCCCTCTCCAAAGGCGAGGGGGACAAGCTACAAAGGAGGAATGTGGGGACGGTGATTGTACACGAATGTTTTTGTAATATTCTCTCTTTAAAATAAAAAAAGAAGTATATTTGCGGGCTTTTGCGTATTTAACTGTATTTGGCTTTGAAACATTTGGTATACGACAGTACTTTTGAGGGGTTCCTCACAGCGGTATTTGCTGTTTTTGAGTATCGTTACAACGAGGTGACTATTGTAGCGAGACATCGGTTTGCGCCTTTGCTTTTTGGTGAGGAGGAAACAGTGTATACCAATGCTAATAAAGCGCAACGGGTGCTTACCAAAATAGAACTGTGTTGGGGTAAAGAAGGGGTGGCGATTGTGCTAAGGGCTTTCTTATCGGAAGAAACGCATATGGAAGACTACTTATTGGAGGCTATTAGACTGATGGTGAAATACCCTGAGGGAAAAGTGTTGGAGAACTTTGCCCATAGGGCTATTGCCTCTATACACAAAGCGGCTAAGAGTGTGGGACGTGAAGTGCACCGAATGAAAGAGTTTGTGCGCTTTGAAAAGGTAGGCGAACTTTACTTTGCCAAAATAGTACCTGAGTATGACGTGTTGCCTCTGGTTGTTCCTCATTTCAAAACACGTTTTTCTGATCAACAGTGGGTACTCTACGACCCTGAACGGGGGTATGGTTTTATTTACAATCTACACGAGGTGTTGCCTTTTACTCCTGCGGATAAGCATTTTGGAGTGCTTACTCCGGCTACTGCTGATGCTTATAAAACACTTTGGAAAACTTATTTTCAGCATATTAACATAGCCGAGCGCAAGAATGCAAAATACCAACTGAGGAATATGCCGAAGCGCTATTGGCAGTACTTACCGGAAGTGTAATTTAGTTTCTTTCAAAATAATTTGTGTAGTTCGACTCTATTTACTACTTTTGCCACCGTTAAAAAAGAGTTGAGGACTTAGGCCCTAGGCATTAGGAGGGGAATGAGGAAATTAGAAAATGAGAGAATTAGAAAATGAGAAAATGGGAGAAGTAACTTTTTTGGAACATCAACTTTGCCAAAGTTTGAAACTTTGGCAAAGTGTATACCCCTAAATGTGAGACTTCTGAGCTATCGGAAGGAAACGAAGATTTTCAGAAAGAGACTAAGAGGTTTTTTGATGAAAAAAGGGTGTAAGAAGGGTGTGGGTAGCTTATAGAGAGCTTATAGGAAGCTTATACGAATCTTGGACGATTGGTATAGAAAGGGTATATAAATAGTTGATTCTTACTATAATACAACAACGCTAAAAACGCCAAAAACAGGGTTTCGAGGCGAAAGAAAAAGAATCCTCACCCCGATCACATACTCTCCTATTCGGAGACTTCT
>NZ_AJZR01000015.1:0-1229 GCF_000271925.1 Capnocytophaga sp. oral taxon 412 str. F0487
TTATATACCCTTTCTATACCAATCTTCCAAGATTCGTATAAGCTTCCTATAAGCTCTCTATAAGCTAAGCATAAGATTCCTTCAAGCAAAAAGCACCTTTCCCATTTATTTATATTTTCGTTTTCTTATCTTTTAAAAGTAATAAAGCTACTAAGTGTTCTCTTTTGGCTTTCTGTTGGTTGTAAATTTAGCGATGACTGCATTTTGTTCAGGGCTATAGGTAGAAAGGTCGCCAAACTCGTTTTCTGTGGACAAACTGCCGTTCTTGAGTTGGTCGCTAATATCAAAAGGGGGTTCAGTGGTGATGTGTAGTGTTACCCCTACTTTTTCATAAATTTGCTGTACTTGAGCGATTGCCGCTTGAAGGTTTTGTCCGCTTCGGGTAGGTACTAAAGCTACATTTACTTCTTTAGGTGAGAGGTGCACCAAGTTGAATCTCCTGCGATTTGGCACTTTTTACCTTGCTTGACAGTAGCTTGTACTTGTTCAGTATTTCAAGGAACTTATTTTTAGTATATTGTTTGTGTAATGATTTTGGGTACATAGATAGTGGTTTTGCTTTAAAAAAGCAATAGCTTAGATGTTATTCCTCTCTCTCAAAAATATGCAACGTATGATTACTATCTAAGATATACACCTTATTTTCTGAGACTTTTAAATCTTTAAGCTGGGTAAAACAATCATCTCTTTCCACTACTGCAATAGGCTCTGAAATATAGATAATCTCCTTGGTATTGATGTCTAAAACACCAAATCTTAGCTGATCAGAAAGATAAAAATACAATAAATTATCTTGTACAGCATATTTGGTAGAAGTGTCTTTCCCTTTGATGTTGTACTTTTCAAACTCTTCCTGTAAGCCATATTGAGTAACAAAAGGAAACTCTTGGGTTAAATCTATTTCAATAAAGACATCCATAGCCATACCAAGAATTTTTCCTTTTTCACTATTTAAGAAGTAATCACTTCTAAAAAAATTTTTGCCTTTGCAAATAGTTTTTCCTATAGCTTTATGATATTCGGGAATACGATATTTTAATTCTCCTGTTTCAATATCTAAGCCTACAAAGCCTCCTAACTCTATAAAAGCCCAAAAAATATTGTTGTATATACCTATAAGTTTATATACTTTAAAATATCTTTCTTCATCCCACGAATTTTTCCACTTTCCAAATGAAGCAAGGGAAAACTCCCATAGATACTCTTTCTCTTGAATAGAAAAAGCTCTG
>NZ_AJZR01000016.1:0-8848 GCF_000271925.1 Capnocytophaga sp. oral taxon 412 str. F0487
GTACTGTTACCGATGAGAAAGGCACTCCTCTTCCTGGAGTGAGTGTGCAAATCAAATCAACTACCCGTGGGGTAGCTACTGATTTTGATGGTAAATATAGCATTGAAGCCTCTCCAGGCAACGTGCTATTGTTCAGTTTTATGGGCTATGCTTCCCAAGAAAAAACCATTGGTAAGGGGGGGGGGGGTAATAGCTTGATTATCAATGTGAAACTAAAAGAGGACACCCAAGAATTAGGTGAAGTAGTAGTAGTGGGCTATGGTTCTCAAAAGAAAGAAAACCTTACGGGAGCTATCGCTACTGTCGATGCTAAGGTGTTAGAAAGTCGCCCCCTTACTACTATCGGACAAGGCTTGCAAGGTGTTATCCCTAACCTCAACATCACTACTAGCAACGGTCGTCCTGGTTCTGGTTCTTCTTTCAATATCCGCGGGTATACTTCTCTCAACGGTGGTTCTCCATTAGTACTTGTCGATGGCGTTCAGATGGACCCTAACCAAATCAATCCTAACGATGTAGAGAACGTTACTGTGTTAAAAGATGCCGCTTCAGCAGCTATATATGGAGGTCGTGCTGCATTTGGGGTAGTTTTGATTACCACCAAAAAAGGTAAGAAAGAAACCCCTATGCAAATAAACATCTCCTCCGACTACTCTATTACACGTCCTACTCGTTTGCCTGACTTGGTAAATTCAGTAGAATACTTGCAAATGTATATGGAAGCTGACCGTACTGGTCGTGCTACCGGCAGTGGGGTTGGTTCACAAAACTTCACTGATACTGACCTTCAAAAAGCGAAAGAGTACTTAGCCAATCCTACGCCTGCCAATTCAGTATATATCGACCCTAACGATGCTCGAAAATACCGATATGTAGGTAATACCAACTGGATAAAAGAAATGTATCCTGGTTGGGCTTCTCAAACTCAGAATAATATATCACTTTCAGGAGGTACAAATAAAACAACTTATTTGGCTTCAGTGGGTATGTTTTCTGAAGATGGCTTGTTCAAAAAAGCCAAACAAAAATTTGAACGCTATAACATTACGCTAAACATTAATACCGATATTACAAAGTGGTTATCTCTCTATTTGAAATCAACAGTCAATCACAAAGATAACGACCAGCCTGCTAATGTAGGTCGTGGATTTTCAGCTGAGCGTTTCGCTACCGATGTGAAACCGTTAATGCCTGTATATCACCCTGACGGACACTTCTCTGGGCAAGGTAACTTTACAAATCCTTTTGCTGTAATTGCTACTGGCGCACGTGATACTTATAAATCAGATGATATATGGATAACCTCTGGTTTTACTCTCACCCCTATAAAAAATGTTAAAATAGTTGGTGATTACACTTGGAATCCTTATCATATAAATAGCAAAAACAACGTAAAGATGTTCAAAGAATACGGTGCCCCCACTGATGGTACTAGTATTTATGACCCCGATAAGGCAACTGATTTGGGTTATTATCCTCATAACAACCCTGCTACTGTGTATGAAGGCAATAGCCACGACCTCTATAAGGCTGCTAATATTTATGCACAATACGAAAATACTTTTGCTGAAAAACACTACTTTAAAGCAATGGTAGGTTATAACCAAGAGTCTAAACATAATGAATCTTTCAGTGTACAAGTGAAAAACTTAGTGAATCAAGACTATCCTTTCCTCAAACTTAATAATGATGATAAACCGAGTGTAGGTAGTGGTATTTCCGATTGGGCACTGATAGGATCTTTCTTCCGCTTAAACTATGTATACAATCAAAAATACTTGGTAGAAGTAAATGGTAGATATGATGGTTCTTCACGTTTCAGTCGTGAAAATCGCTATGTATTTAGTCCATCAGCTTCTTTAGGTTGGCGTATCTCCAAAGAGAAGTTCTTTGAGCCTATTAACAGTGTGGTAAGTGATTTGAAATTCCGTGCCTCATACGGTAAATTGCCTAACCAACAAGTGAACGCTCTTTATCCTTATTTACCTACTATGCCTTATGGTAATCAAACAGGTTATATCTTCGGTACCCAACAGTTGCCTTATGTATCAGCTCCTGGTTTAGTAAGCAATAATTTTACTTGGGAAGAAGTAGCTACTCGTAACTTTGGTGTCGACTTTGGTTTCTTGAACAATCGCTTAACTGGTTCTTTTGATTACTACATCCGCAACACTACGGGTATGCTTGTAAATGGATTAGCACTACCTGCTGTTTTAGGCGTAGGGGCTCCACAACGCAATGCTGCAGACCTTGAAACCAAAGGCTTTGAACTCACTCTCGGATGGCACGATGCTATAGGTGAAGATTTTAAATATGGCGTATCGTTTAACTTAGCGGATAGTCGCTCTTTCATTACTAAATACGATTTGAACCCTACAGGTAGCTTAGGAGATTACTATGTAGGTAGAGAAATAGGTGAAATTTGGGGATATACTACAGAAGGTCTCTATCAAACTGATGAAGATGCTGCTAAACTTGACAAAACCAAATTAGCAGGCTACAAGTGGTTGGCAGGTGATGTGAAGTATAAAGACCTAAACAACGATGGAAAAATCGACTATGGTAAAAATACTTTAGATGACCACGGCGACTTATCAGTTATTGGTAATAACCAGGCACGCTATACCTTTGGTTTGAACTTAAATGCCGAATATAAAGGCTTCGATTTTACTGTTTTCTTCCAAGGAGTTGGCAAACGCGATTATATGTTAAACGATGTGTATTTCTGGGGATTTAGTAATGCCGACGAATGGTCTGTACCTGCAACTAACCAATTAGACCACTGGACACCCGAAAATCCTAACGCTTACTATCCACGTTTGCGCTTCGGTGGTTGGGGAAATACACGAACTCAAACTCGCTATATGCAAGATGCTTCTTACATACGTCTAAAACAAATAACCTTAGGTTACACTTTACCTAAAGAAGTTTTAAGTAATATAGGTTTGCAAAACTTGCGTTTGTTCATCACAGGGCAAAACCTCTGCGAATGGACAAAACTCATCAAATCATACGACCCTGAGCTACTTAGTCAGAATTACCCTATCAACCGTGTGATTACGATTGGAGTTCAAGCTCGTTTCTAATTGATAATTTAAATAGTAATACAATGAAAAGAATATATAAACATATCACATTTATAAGCCTTTTAGGTGCTTTGCTAAGTCAAATAAGCTGTAAAAATGATGACTTCTTAGATAAATATCCTCCTGATGCTTTTAATGAAAAAGGATATTTTAATAGCGATGAAGACTTAAAGATCTTTGCTAACCGTTTTTATGGTGGTTTGCCTGTACAGTTCTTCTATAATGATAACGACTCTGACAATATGGCTCCTAAGAATATGAACAGTTTCTTGGCAGGTACTTACACCATACCTGCTACAGGAGGTGGTTGGAGTATTAACGATTGGAACGGTATTTACAATTGCAATTTCTTCTTGGATAATTACAACCGCTCTACTGGTTCAAAAAAAGAACAATATGCTGCCGAGGTACGCTTTTTCCGCGCTTTGTACTATTGGAATAAGGTAAAGACTTTTGGCGATGTTCCTTTGATTCTTACCAAAGTAAACGATGCCTCTCCTATTATTTTCGGACCTCGTGTAGCTCACAAACAAGTGATGGACAAAGTTATGGAAGATATGAATTTTGCTATCCAAAACTTACCTGAAAAAGCCCAAGCCGAAGCAGGACGCTTACACAAAGACGCTGCTTTAGCTTTAAAATCACGTGTTGCCTTATGGGAAGGTACTTATCGCAAATACCATACATTGGGTGATGAAAGTTCTTGGTTGCAAGCAGCAGTCGAAGCTTCGGAAAGCCTTATTAATTCTGGTAGATATAGTGTTTATACTACGGGTAACCCTGATAAAGATTACCGTAATTTGTTTATTCAGCAAGATTTATCTCGCAACTCCGAAGCTATCTTCCACCGTACCTATATCAAAGGAACAGGCACTCACGGTTATACCCGTACAGCAGGTGAAAATAGCACTGGTTGTAGTAAGGATTTTATCGAATCTTACCTCTTTACTGATGGATTGCCTATTGGCACTACTACCTTCACTTATGACGATAGTACCCCAGCAGGCGAAGCCGCCAACCGAGATCCTCGTTATGCTCAAACAGTCGCTACTCCAGGTTTTGTATGGACTGAAAACCCTGACCCTGCTAAACGCCAAGTAGTAACATTACCGGCTGTAGGTACAGGGCAAACAAGCACTGGTTATTGGCTTATCAAAGGACGTTCCAGTGACCCTGAACAGTGGATTGCTAATCAAAGTGATTTAGACCTTTTTATATTTCGCTATGCCGAAGTATTACTTAATTTTGCCGAAGCTAAATATGAATTAGGTTCTCTCTCTCAAGCTGACTTAGATAAAACTATCAACAAACTGCGCGATCGTGTAGCAATGCCACATCTTACCACTGCTGTAACCGCTGATACTCACGCTATAAACTACGGCTATACCGTTACCCCTTTGTTGTACGAAATACGCCGTGAACGCCGTGTTGAACTCATTGGTGAAGGTTTTCGTATCGATGATATCAAACGCTGGAAAGCTGGCAAGTTGATTGAAAATCCTAAAATTATACGTGGGATGAAGCTCAATGCTGCCTTAAAAGCACAATATCCTGCGAACTCAGGTGTTAGTAATTTACCTGTAGACAGTGATAATTACCTCATTATCTACCCTTCCATTACGGCAGGACACCACACTTGGAACGATAAACTATATCTATACCCATTGCCTATCGACCAGATACAATTAGTAAAATACACACAAAACCCTGGTTGGTAATTTGTACATTTTTTATAATACAAGAGGGCATTTAAAAACTCTCTTTTGCATCAAAAACTTTGTCAAAGTCTTAGGGCTTTGACAAAGTTTGTTATAAATTTACTTACCAAAAACAATGAAAAATTTTAACTTTATATTACTCTTTACGATACTACTTTTAGTAGCTTGCAAAACAGCCGTTACTACCCCTGCTACACCCGCTCAAATGGAAGTAGGTAGCCATAAACATATCGTCCTTAACAAGGATACTTATCATTTTTATCTCAACCAAACTACCGATAAAGAACTCTACATC
Source organism: Capnocytophaga sp. oral taxon 412 str. F0487 (assembly GCF_000271925.1). NCBI lineage: Bacteria > Pseudomonadati > Bacteroidota > Flavobacteriia > Flavobacteriales > Flavobacteriaceae > Capnocytophaga > Capnocytophaga sp. oral taxon 412. Next base: position 5,100 of record NZ_AJZR01000016.1, read on the forward strand.
TCCAACCACGACCAAACCAATCCCAAAAAAGTAGGACTTTATCTCGAAAACTTAAACGATGTAGTGATTGACGGCAGTAACAGCGAATGGCTCTTTCACGGCACTATCTTGCCTATCGTAGTGAAAAACTGTACCAATATCACTCTTAAAAACTTTTCGATAGACTTTGCAACCCCTCATTTGCGTCAGTTGCACATTACCGAAGTAGATGCAAAAAATAACACCGTAAAAGCCCAACTCTACCCCGAAGGAAACTACAAAATCAAGGACGGAAAACTCTTCTTCACTGGCGAAGATTATGAAGAAACTCCCTTTGGAGGTATGATATTCAGAGCTGACAAACGTTTGGCTTATAAGCGAGCCGACGTAAATTTTAATCCTACTAAAATTACCGAAATAGCCCCTAATGAGTTCCGCATCGAAGGCATAGGTGCTAAACCTTATTTGGAAAAAGGAGAGCGTTTTGTATTGCGCACCTACACACGTCCTACACCTGCCATTTTCGTTACTGAAAGCAAAAACGTGAAGTTAGAAAATATAACTGTGCATAACACCCAAGGTATGGGACTCTTAGCCCAACTCACCGAAAATATAACCCTCAACCGCTTTCGCGTAGCTTTAAAAGAAGGCACCGAACGCTATTTCACTACCCAAGCCGATGCAACTCACTTTTCAGCTTGCAAAGGACTCATACGCTCTGAAAACGGAGTCTATGAAGGTATGGCTGATGATGCTATTAACGTACACGGCACTTACCTAAAAGTAATAGCTCGTGAAGATAATCACACTATCAAAGCGCAGTATATGCACCCCCAATCGTGGGGATTCCTCTGGGGCAATGTAGGTGATAAAGTGCAGTTCATTGCCTCCAAGACAATGGACGTTATCGGTGATAAAACCTATCGCATTCAAGCCATTAAAGCCGTTGATAAACCTACCGAAGTAGGTGCTAAAATATTTAAAATCACTTTTAATGAAATACTACCTGCCGAAGTAAACCCCGATACACCTTGTGGGGTAGAAAACCTTACTTGGACACCTGAGGTGATTTTCAAAAACAATATAGTGCGTAACAATCGGGCTCGTGGGGCACTGTTTAGCACTCCTAAAAAGGTCGTCTGTGCCAATAACACCTTCGACCATACTCACGGCACTGCTATCTTACTCTGTGGCGATTGTAATGGGTGGTATGAAACAGGTGCTTGCCACAATGTAATTATCAAAAACAACCACTTCATCAATGCACTTACCGCTAATTATCAATTTACGAACGCTATCATTTCCATCTATCCCGAAATCCCTAACTTAGAAGCACAACAAAAGTATTTCCATTCTAATATTACTATTGAAAACAATGTGTTTGAAACTTTTGATGAGCCTATTCTCTATGCCAAATCAGTAGAGAATCTCATTTACCGCAATAATAAAATTATCAAAAATCAAGAGTTCAAACCTTTTCATTGGAATAAAGAACGTTTTAAATTAGAACGCACTAAGAATGTAAAGATTGATTAATGCACCCTAATAGAATATCACCAAAGCCTCTTTTGCATCGCTACAGTTCCCCCTCTTTAAGGGGAGAGAGGGAGGCTTTTATACTTTTATAATCATTCATTTTCTTATATTATGTCTAAACTATTTTACATCTTACTATTTTTAGCCTTACCACTTTCCGCACAAATCAATGTGGTACCAAAGCCTAATGAGATAACTTATCATAAGGGTACTTGTCCGATAAGTACCAAAATTAGCTATATACAGGATAAGTTTATCAATAATCCCGAAGGCTATCAGCTTATCATCAAACCTAACCAAATTATCATCAAGTTTGCTACCGAAGCAGGAAAGTTCTATGCCGAACAAACCTTCAACCAACTTGTTTTCGGGGCAGAGGTAACACACAAAAAATCTTTGCCTTGTCTTACCATTACCGATGCGCCTCGTTTTGCTTATCGTGCCTTAATGATTGACCCCGCTCGGCATTACTGGAAGATAGACGATATTAAAAAATACATTGATGTAATGGCTCATTACAAGTTCAATTACTTACATTTGCATCTCACCGACGACCAAGGGTGGCGTATAGAAATCAAGAAATATCCTAAACTCACCGAAATAGGGAGCAAACGTTCCGATTTCGAAGGTTCTAAACGCAATAACGAAGGCTTTTATACCCAAGAGCAGATAAAAGATCTCGTACTATACGCTCTTCAGCGCAATGTACAGTTGGTGCCTGAGTTCGATGTACCAGGTCATAGCGATGCTGCCATAGCTGCTTATCCTTTCCTCAGTTGCAACGATACCCTCATTAGGGTACGCACTACCGCAGGTGTTTCTAAGAATTTGTTGTGTGTAGGCAAAAAAGAAGTCTTTACTTTCATCGATGATGTCATTAGCGAATTATCAGCTATTTTCCCCTGCCCTTATTTTCATATTGGGGGTGATGAAGCCCCTATGGACAAGTGGCTTGAACACTCCCCTACTCTCAAACTCAAACAAAGCCTTCACACTACCAATAACCAACAACTGATGAGTGAGTTTTTCAAAAGGGTAAATCGATCATTAGAGAAAAACCACAAGCGTCCTCTTATTTGGTTAGAGTTAGAAGTCCCCTCCTATCCCAAAAATAGTGTGATGTATCTATGGCGAATGCGTACTACTCCGCAAGTATTGGAGCGCGCTAAAAAAGATAATTTCAAACTGATTTGTTCCCCCGGTGAATACGCCTACTTCGATTATCCACAAGCCAAAAACGATTTGCCTAATGTAGATTGGATGCCTACCCTCACCCTACAACGCGTATATGAATTTAATCCCGCCTTTTCGCTCACAGCCGAAGAAGAAAATCAATATATTTTAGGAGTTGAAGCTACTTTGTGGGGCGAAAGTGTGAAAGATGTATTCCGCGCTTTTTATATGACCTATCCTCGCGCTTTAGCCTTATCCGAAGCAGGGTGGACAGAGATGCCTAAGCGTGATTGGCAACAATTCACCCAAAAGTTAGACCTCCAATTGCAATATTTGCTACACAAAGGCATTAATTATCATCCCCCAGTAGAATTGCATCAGTAACTGTCTATTACTAAATGTCAGTTCGATATATATAATACTGATTTACAGCTGTGTTTACATTGTAATCTGTGAAATCCAGCAACGTAGTTGCCAATCTGTGCCCATCACATTTGTCAATTATCAATTGTCAATTGGGCTATCCGTGCAATCCGTGTAATCTGTGCGAGGCTTTCAGGCAACTTGTTGCCTTTTTATTTGATTTGTAAAGATTTGTAGGATTTTTATAGCGTAAGCTACACTTTTCTTACCTCAATATATAATATTATTTTTAAATTGCCTGTCGCACTACGACGACCTAACTCCTCTGACCTTCTCCTAAAACTCCTACGAACCTTCTGCCAGCGTACCTCTCACTTTTCCGTCATTATATTCCCCTTCGAAGATAGCCAGGCACAGCTGAGTATTTGCCTTACAAGAGCGGAGTATGTGTAAGGGGGGAGGTTTCCTCCGCTTTTCCGTTCCTACATTCCCCCTCTCCTTGGGAGAGGGACGGGGGTGAGGATTCCTTTTCTTTCGTCTCGAAACCCTGTTTTTAACATTTTTTGTATCGCTGTATTATACTATGAGTCAACTAATTATACACCCTTCCTATACCAATCGTCCAAGATTCGTATAAGCTTCCTATAAGCTCTCTATAAGCTAACCCCACCCTCATTACACCCTTTTTTCACCAAAAA
>NZ_AJZR01000017.1:0-16499 GCF_000271925.1 Capnocytophaga sp. oral taxon 412 str. F0487
TTTGTCACCTTTTCCAGCTTGCCCCCCTTCGGGGGTTCGGGGGCTTACTGAATAAGTGAGTCGCTACATTCGCCCCTTTCCTTCATACTCCCTCCTAGTGCCTATGTCCTAAGGCCTAGCACCTCTTCTCTTTTCTTTCGCCTCGAAACCCTTATTTTAACATTTTTAGCGTTGTTGTATTGTGCTATGAATCAATTTTTTACACACCCTTTCTATACCAATCGTCCAAGATTCGTATAAGCTTCCTATAAGCTCTCTATAAGCTAACCCCACCCTCCTTATAGCCTTTTTTCACCAAAATCTCTCCTACTCCTATTCCGAACTTCTTCGTTTCCTTTTGCTCTCTCTAACCTATCCGATTTTGTCCGACAAGTCTCACCTATCAATAAACAATTTTTATCACTACTCATTTGCTAATTTCCTCATTTCCTCATTTTCTCATCTCCCCATTTCCTCATTTTCTAATTTCTGGCATTATTGGTATTAAAAAAAATATTTCCTACCTTTGCAGTCTAAATTCATTGAACAGCATATATGAAACTTCAAAATATCATCATTACCATAGCCTCGCTATTCACATTGCAAAGCTGTATCAAAAGCGAAGCCCCAAATACCGAAGCCGATATCCTAACCTGTGAGGTCGACGGCAATCTGCTCATTCGTGAGCCCATAATCCAAAACACTGAGGTAAAACTCTACGTAACCGATTTAGATAAAGTAAAAAACCTCGCTCCTCGCTTCACCCTTACACAAGGGGCAACTATCAGTCCTACCAGCGGTACTGTACGCGACTTCTCTACCCCTCAAACTTATGTGGTAACCTCTGAGGACGGTAATTGGCAGAAAACTTATAAAGTGAGTTGTCTTACCAATGAAATTATCGCTCACTATCACTTCGAAAACGCTCGTGTTACCGATGGCTACTACACTTTTTACGATACCTCAGTAAGCGGACAAGAAATCGCTTGGAGTAGCGGAAATGCAGGGTTTAAATTTACCAACAGTAGTGCTAAACCCGATGAGTTCCCTACAAGTCAGAGTGAGAGTGGATACAGAGGGAAATGTGTGAAACTCGTAACACAAAGCACAGGGGTTTTAGGAAAAACTTTTGGTGCTCCTATCGCAGCTGGTAATCTCTTCACAGGAAGTTTTGAAATAGATTTGTTCACCCCTGCAAAATCTACTCATTTCGGGATTCCTTTCAAAAGAAAACCTACCCATCTCTCAGGATATTACAAATACAAAGCTGGTGAAAAACTTACCGATAAAAACGGCAATGTAATACCTAACCAAAAAGACAAATGTGATATTTATGCGGTGTTCTACGAGGTAACTTCTCAAGTACCTCATTTAGATGGAACTAACATCAAAACACACAATAATATAGTGTTAATGGCACAACTAACCGACAAGAGAGAAACCGATAATTGGGTACAGTTCTCTATTCCTTTTAAAACAATAAAAGGTCGCTCTATCGATACTAAAAAACTAAAAGAAGGAAAGTATAGTCTTGCTATAGTACTTAGTTCCAGTGAAAAAGGTGCTGATTTTACAGCAGCCGTAGGTAGTACTCTTTATGTAGATGAAATGCAATTATCTTATGAATAATGAAGTTATGAAAAAGAATATCGTTATTGTATGCTTAATGCTATTGAGCTGTTTTTCATATGCGCAAAACGAACGTACTGAAACGCTTGTACAATCAGAAGCTAAAGGTTGGGAATACGAACTAAAAGCTGGCGTAAATATAGGAGGTGCAAGCCCAATACCACTCCCTAAAGAAATACGCAAGATAAAGGGATATAGCCCAAAGTTTAATGGCTCATTCGAAGGGTCTGTAACCAAATGGCTTACTCCTAAATGGGGTATCTCAGCTAGCTTACGATTCGAAGAAAAGGGTATGGAAACCGATGCGAATGTAAAGAACTACGGAATGGAGATTATAGAACAAGGTAACCACGTGGCGGGCTATTGGACGGGTGATGTACATACTACCTACAAAAGTTCATTCGTTACCTTGCCTATATCACTGAACTATCACCTTGCTAATCGTTGGAAACTGCGCTTAGGTACATTCGTTTCTTACCGTATGGACGGCAATTTCTCAGGCTATGTTACCGAAGGTTATTTACGAGAAGGTAGTCCTATCGGTGAGAAAGTAAGTTTTACTAACGGACAGATAGCCTCTTATGATTTTAGCAATCATCTCCGCTATTGGCATTGGGGCACACTGATAGGAGGCTCTTGGCAAGCGTTCAAGCATTTCAATATCAATGCTGAGCTCACCTACGGAATGAATGATATCTTTAAAAAGGACTTTAAAACAATTACTTTTGATATGTATCCCATCTATATGAATATAGGTTTTGGGTATCACTTTTAAGCACTTTATAATATCTTAATCCTTAAAAGAAATATATGACAAAGTTATTTGTAAAAAATATGGTCTGCCATCGTTGTATAATAGTACTCGATGAACAGTTAAAAGCATTAGGCTTAACACCACAAAGCATCAATTTGGGTGAAATTACTTTTACACAGGAACTTTCGTCTGATGAGATACAAGCTATCAAACAAGCTCTCTTACCCTTAGGATTTGAGGTGATGAACGATAAGAAAAGTGTTGTTATTGAAAAAATAAAATCTATCATTATCAATTTGATACATAACCAAGACAACAAACTATCGTTTAACCTTTCTGAAATACTCAGCAGTGAATTAGGTCGAGATTACGGGGCTTTATCGCGTTTGTTTTCTGAGGTAGAAGGCAGAACAATTGAAAAATTCTTTATTGCTCAAAAGATTGAGAGAGTAAAGGAACTCTTAGTATATGACGAACTGACGCTTAGTGAAATAGCTTATCAACTCAACTATTCAAGTGTAGCGCACTTAAGCAATCAGTTTAAAAAAGTTACAGGACTCACCCCTAGCTTTTTCAAGCAGATAAAAGATAACAAACGTAAGTCTTTAGATGAGGTTTAAAATCTTACAAATTAAATACAAAATTGTGTAATATCCAAGTAGATGTTTTGCTGTATCTTTGCAGCGTAAAACAAATAACTTTTTAACATTTACAATTTATGGAATACAATATAGAAGGTATGGAGTGCACAGGTTGTGCCAATACCGTACAAAAAAAGCTCTCTGAAGTAGCAGGCGTAACAGCTGTTACCGTAGATTTCGCTACTAAAAAAGCTACTGTCGAAACCGATAGAGAAATCCCTTTTGAAGCTCTTGAAAAAGCCTTAGAGGGTACTCATTATAGCATTCATCAGTCTTCAAATTCTGAAGGCTCTGGTGTTTTCTATTGTCCTATGCACTGCGAAGGCGATAAAACCTACGATCACCCCGGTGATTGCCCTGTATGTGGTATGCACTTGGTAGAACAAGTAGGAGGAGCTCAGCAACAACATCATCACCACGAAGAGTCTCCCAAAAAAGTTAAAGGCAATGGTGTTTTCTATTGTCCTATGCACTGCGAAGGCGATAAAACCTACGATCACCCCGGTGATTGCCCTGTATGTGGTATGGATTTAGTAGAGCAAGTAAGTACAGAGGCTCCTGAAGGTGAAAGTGCAGAAGACCAAAAACGCAAAAAGTTACGTCGTCATTTTTGGGGTGCTGTAGCCTTTACTCTCCCTATCTTTATCATCGCAATGAGCGGAATGTGGCACAACAATCCGCTGTATGAGCTAATGCCCGTAAGTGCTTGGAACTGGGTGCAGTTTGCGCTCTCCTTACCAGTAGTTTTCTATTTCTGCTGGATATTCTTCGAAAGGGCTTGGCGCAGTATCAAGACCTTGCACTTCAATATGTTTACCCTCATAGGGATAGGTGCTGGTGTAGCTTGGCTTTTCAGTGTAGTAGGACTGTTAGTCCCTGATATGTTCCCTGAACAATTCAAAGAACACGGCACAGTACACTTGTATTTCGAAGCTGCTACAGTCATTCTCACTTTGGTACTCTTAGGACAAGTGCTCGAAGCCGATGCCCACAGTCGTACCCAAAGCGCTATCAAAAAACTATTGAACTTAGCGCCTAATGAAGCTACTAAAATTGTTCACGGCAAAGAAGTAACCGTCTTTATAGAAGAAGTGAAAAAAGGCGATTTGCTTCGGGTAAAACCTGGGGAGAAAATCCCTGTTGATGGTGTAATTACCGAAGGTAGTGCGAGCATAGACGAGAGTATGATTACGGGCGAACCTATTCCTGCGGAAAAAGAAGTGGGCAATAAGGTATCGGCAGGTACGCTCAACGGTATGCAGTCCTTTGTGATGCAAGCCGAAAAGGTAGGTAGCGATACCCTGCTCTCTCAAATCGTACAGTTGGTACAACAAGCCAGCAGTAGCCGTGCTCCCATTCAAAATTTAGCCGACAAGATAGCCTCTTACTTTGTGCCTATTGTGATAGGTATTTCAGTGCTTACCTTTGTGATATGGTCAGTTGTTGGAGGTGAAAATGCTTACGTATACGCCCTGCTCAATGCCGTAGCAGTATTGATTATCGCTTGCCCTTGTGCACTCGGTTTAGCCACCCCTATGTCGGTAATGGTAGGCGTAGGCAAAGGAGCTCAAAACGGTATCTTGATACGCAATGCCGAAGCCTTAGAAGTGATGAACCACGTCAATACTTTGGTTGTAGATAAAACGGGTACCCTCACCGAAGGTAAACCTAGTGTGAGTCGTGTGCTCACTTTTGGCAATACTACCGAAAAAGACTTGCTACAAACGCTTTACAGTCTTAACAAGCATAGCGAACACCCGCTTGCCAAAGCTACCAATACATATGCTCAAGCACAAGGTATTACTTCCTTACCTTTCACCCACTTTGAAGCCTTAGCGGGCAGAGGAGTAAAAGCCTCTTTTGAAGGAAAAGATTATTTCTTTGGCAACGAACGTCTGATAAAAGAACTCAATATTGCTTTGCCGGAAGAAGTAAGCACTGCTGTAAAAGCCGAACAAGCGCAAGGAAAAACCGTTTCGCTCGTAGTCGTAGGAAACCAAGTGATAGGGGCAGTCGCCATAACCGATAAAGTAAAAGCCTCTACTGCTAAAGCAATACAAGAGTTGCAAGACTTAGGGGTAGAAATCGTGATGCTCACCGGTGATAATCCGCTTACAGCTGAGGCTGTAGCCAAAGAAATAGGTATCACTCAGTACAAAGCGGGAATGCTTCCTCAAAACAAGCAAGAGGAAATAGTGCGTTTGCAAGCGGAAGGTAAAATTGTAGCAATGGCAGGCGATGGTATCAACGATGCTCCTGCTTTAGCACAAGCCAATGTGGGTATCGCAATGGGTAACGGAACTGATATTGCGATAGAAAGTGCTAAAATCACTTTGGTAAAAGGCGACTTGAGTGGAATCGTAAAAACCAAAAAACTCAGCAAAGCGGTGGTGAAAAACATACGCGAAAACCTTTTCTTTGCGTTAGTGTATAACAGCGTAGGTATTCCCGTTGCGGCAGGAGTACTATACCCTATCTTTGGTATCCTGCTTTCTCCTATGTTGGGTGCTTTAGCAATGAGCTTTAGCTCTGTAAGTGTTATAAGTAATGCTTTAAGATTGAGAAGAACGAAATTGTAAAGAATAAAATAAGCAATACAGAATGTTAATATCTTCTTAATAAATCAATTTCAGCTGCTAACTCTTATTTTCCTTCTTTAAACCGAATATAAATTAAGGTTTTTGTTCATTTTTTATTGTACAACTGATAAAAATGCCGTACTTTTGTAGCGAAATTGTTTAACGTAATATATACATATATAAAACTATAAAACGAATGGCAGGATTATTTAAAACATCTGTTGCAAGAAAGGTGGCGATGGCTCTTTCGGCACTCTTTCTCATTCTCTTTCTAATCATTCACTTTGCGGTAAACATCACCTCGGTGATTAGCGAGAGTACTTACAACGAGCTATCTCATTTTATGGGTACTAACCCGCTGATTCAGTTTGCTATGCAACCTGTATTACTCGCTGGGGTGTTGTTCCACTTCATTATGGGATTTGTCTTGGAAATCCAAAACAAAAAAGCTCGTGGTAGTGAGGCATATTACAGCTATAATGGGGGGGCTAACTCCACTTGGATGTCTCGTAATATGATTATCACAGGAGTGGTGATTCTTCTCTTCTTAGGGTTGCACCTCTATGATTTTTGGGTAGGCGAAATGAACTACAAGTACATCGAGCAATTACCTCCAAACCCCGACCGCTACTACGGAGAATTAGTAGAGAAATTCCACAACCCTGTGCGTGTGGGTATTTATGTGTTAGCCTTTATCGCTTTGGCTTTGCACTTGCTACACGGCTTTCAATCATCTTTCCAATCTATGGGCTGGAAAGACGATGAGCGCAAAAAGTTTATCAGCTGCGTTGGCAATTGGTATTCTTATATTATCTGTGGAGGCTTTATCTTCATCGCCCTCTTCCATTATTTTAATCACTTAAATGCTTAATTTTATGAGTACATTAGATTCTAAAATTCCTGAAGGTCCTATAGCGGACAAATGGACGAAATATAAAGACCATATCAACCTCGTAAACCCTGCTAACAAGCGTAATATCGATGTGATTGTGGTAGGTACTGGCTTGGCAGGAGGTTCGGCTGCAGCTACCCTCGCTGAATTAGGCTACAACGTGAAAGCATTTGCTTACCAAGATTCTCCTCGTCGTGCGCACTCTATCGCTGCTCAAGGGGGGATCAATGCCGCTAAAAACTATATGGGCGATGGCGACTCTATCTATCGCTTGTTCTACGATACTGTAAAAGGGGGCGACTACCGCGCTCGTGAAGCAAACGTATATCGCCTTGCTGAAGTATCGGGTAACATCATCGACCAATGTGTGGCGCAAGGCGTACCTTTCGCTCGTGATTACGGCGGACTCTTAGACAACCGTTCTTTCGGTGGGGTATTGGTTTCTCGTACTTTCTATGCCAAAGGTCAAACAGGACAACAGCTCTTGCTCGGTTGCTATGCTGCGATGAATCGCCAAATCGCTCGTGGTAAAATTGATATGTACAACCGCCACGAAATGCTTGATGTGGTAATCGTAGACGGTAAAGCTCGTGGTATCATCGCTCGTAACCTTGTTACTGGCGAAATTGAACGCCACTCTGCTCACGCTGTGGTTATCGCTTCTGGTGGTTATGGTAACGTATACTTCCTTTCAACCAATGCGATGGGCTCTAACGCTACTGCTGCTTGGAAAATCCACAAAAAAGGTGCTTACTTTGCTAACCCTTGCTTCACTCAAATTCACCCTACTTGTATTCCTCGTTCAGGTGACTATCAGTCTAAATTAACTTTGATGTCCGAATCTTTGCGTAACGACGGACGTATTTGGGTGCCTAAGAAAATGGAAGATGCAGTGGCGATACGCGAAAAACGCAAGAAACCTACTGATATACCTGAAGAAGACCGCGATTACTACTTAGAGCGTCGTTATCCTGCGTTTGGTAACCTTGTGCCTCGTGACGTGGCTTCGCGTGCTGCTAAAGAGCGTTGCGATGCAGGTTATGGAGTAAACGAGACTGGTGAGGCAGTATACCTTGACTTTGCTTCGGCTATTGAGCGTTATGGTAAAGAACAATGTAAGATACACGGTGTTGAAAATCCTACTAAAGAGGAGATTATCAAACGCGGTGAAAAGATAGTAGAGGCTAAGTATGGTAACCTTTTCCAAATGTACGAAAAAATCGTAGCTGAAAACCCATATAAAACGCCAATGATGATTTATCCTGCAACCCACTATACTATGGGGGGTATTTGGGTAGATTACAACTTGATGACTACTATCCCTGGTTGCTATGCTATCGGTGAGGCTAACTTCTCAGACCACGGCGCTAACCGTTTAGGGGCTTCTGCTTTGATGCAAGGTTTGGCTGATGGTTACTTTGTATTGCCTTATACTATTGGTGACTACTTGGCTGCTGATATTCGTACTGGTAAAATACCTACTGATACTCCTGAGTTTGATGAGGCAGAGCGCATAGTAAAAGAGCGTTTGGCTTACTTCATCAACAATAAAGGTACGCACTCTGTAGACTACTTCCATAAAAAACTTGGTAAAGTGATGTGGGATAAAGTAGGTATGGCGCGTAATGCTGAGGGCTTGAAAGAGGCTATCAAAGAAATACGCGAAATACGCGAAGACTTCTGGAAGAATGTAAAAGTACCAGGAGAGCTAACTGGTATGAACGTAGAGCTTGAAAAAGCTGGTCGTGTGGCTGACTTCCTTGAACTTGGTGAGCTATTTGCTAAAGACGCTTTAGAGCGTAATGAGTCTTGTGGAGGTCACTTCCGTGAAGAATATCAAACACCTGATGGGGAAGCTCTTCGTGATGACGTAAATTATGCTTACGTAGCTGCTTGGCAGTACACAGGTAACCCTAAAGAGGTGGTGAATACTTACAACCCAAGCGAGGAGATTATGCATAAAGAACCTCTTGTATTTAAAGATATTGAACTAAAACAACGTAGTTATAAATAGAAAGATATGGCAACAATGAACCTGACACTAAAAGTGTGGCGACAAAAAAACTCGCAAGAGAAAGGTCGTATGGTAGATTATAAAGTAACCAACATTTCAGACCATATGTCTTTTTTGGAAATGTTGGATGTACTCAATGAGCAACTCATCGAACAAGGTGAAGAACCTGTGGCTTTTGACCACGATTGCCGCGAAGGTATCTGTGGTATGTGCTCTCTCTTCATCAACGGTGAAGCCCACGGACCTGACCGTGGGGTAACTACTTGTCAGTTGCATATGCGTATGTTTAAAGATGGTGATACTATCACTATCGAACCTTGGCGCGCTACTGCTTTCCCTGTTATTAAAGACTTGATGGTAGATAGAACTGCTTTTGAACGCATTCAACAAGCAGGAGGATATATCTCTGTAAATACTTCGGGTAATACACAAGATGCTAACGCTATTCCAATCCCTAAACGCGATGCTGACCGCTCTATGGACGCTGCGGCTTGTATAGGTTGTGGTGCTTGTGTGGCTACTTGTAAAAACTCTTCGGCTATGCTGTTTGTGGCTGCTAAAGTATCGCAATTTGCCCTTCTTCCTCAAGGTCGTGTAGAGGCTACTGAGCGCGTACTGAATATGGTGAACCAAATGGAGCACGAAGGTTTTGGTAACTGTACCAACACTGGTGCCTGCGAGGTAGAATGTCCTAAAGGTATTTCACTTGAAAATATAGCACGCCTTAACAGAGAATACCTCAAAGCAAGTATTCGTTAATTAGCAAATTTGAAAATTAACAAATAAAAAAACTGCCTCAAATTGTTTGGGGCAGTTTTTATTATCTCTTATTTACTTCCTCTCAACACCGGGTTCAACTCATCATCATTATACATTTTCATTTGTTTATAGACCTTCATATATTTGCGACCTGCAGCAATATCGTCTAAAAGCTGGTCGAGAGCGGTAGAGAGGTCTTTTTTCTGTTCGAGGAGAACATTCAGTTTTTCTTGGCATTTAGCGCGATGCTCAGGGGTGGCATCGGGGCGGTTTACTTCTTCCTCCATATGGTAAATTTTCAGTGCTAAAATAGAAAGCCTATCCACTGCCCACGCAGGACTCTCGGTGTTGATAGTAGCCTCAGGAAGTGGTTTTACCTCCTTATACAAGTCTAAAAAGTAGCTATCTATATACTCTACCATATCGGTACGATCCTGGTTAGAAGCATCGATTTTGCGCTTGAGATCAAGGGCAGCCACTGGGTCGATATGTGGGTCGCGAATAATATCCTCATAATGCCATTGCACGGTGTCAATCCAATTCTTGCGATAGAGCAAGTGATTGAGCAAGTCAGTTGATGGATAAGGGTTTGTAAAAGACTGATATACATCGTCGGCAATGTGGTATTGCGCAATACTTTCTTCAAATATTTTAAAAGCTTTCTCTGAAAACATAGTCATTAATTTTTGGGCAAATATAAAGTTTTTCTTTAATAAATCAAACCTTTTACGTAACTTTGCCACAAATTTTAATTTTTCTATGAAATACTTCACTTTTATTATCACTTTATTCACCCTCACTATGGAAAATCTACAAGCACAAAACAACGCTGATAATCAAACTATTTATCAGTTTACTGTAGAAGATATCAACGGCAAACCCTTTGCCTTTGCCGACCTCAAAGGCAAGAAAGTAATGATTGTAAACACTGCCTCAAAATGCGGTCTAACCTCTCAATACAAAGAACTCGAAGCGCTTTATCAGCAGTATAAGGACAAAGATTTTATCATTATAGGATTCCCTGCTAATAATTTCTTAGGGCAAGAACCTGGTAGTAATGAACAAATTGCTTCATTTTGCAATATCAACTATGGAGTAACATTCCCGATGATGAGCAAAATATCGGTAAAAGGAAAGAATATGCACCCTCTGTATCAGTTTCTTACCCAGAAAGCAAAAAACGGTGTAGAAGATTCTAAAGTGCAATGGAACTTTCAAAAATACCTCATTGGCAGAGACGGAAAGTTAGAAAAGGTAATCGACCCTAAAACCTTACCTTCTAGCGATGAAGTAACACAATGGATTGAAAAATAATCATATAGAATCGAGAATTAATGACGACAAGAGAACTACTACACGATGCTTTAGCTTTGACAGAACATAGTTTTGCCAACGAAAATCCCAAATACATCAAAAAACAAAAGAACAAGATACTCTTCCACACCTTGTTAAACATCCCATTTGCTAAAAAATGGTTCAGTTTGATACAATCAGAAGAGTATAAATGGGTGCTTTCACACCGTCCTCGTATTTATTTTAAGCCTTTTAGGGTGTATATGTCTACCAAATGGGGCAAGAAAGAACGAACTAAAGCCTTGCTGAGTTGTTATGCTTTTATCAAGCAACAGCCCTTTTTGACGCGTGTTATCCAAGAAGAAAAGCCTATCAAATTGGCTGAGGTCACAATGAAATACAACAGCGAAAAGGGACAAATATACCTCGGATACAATGAACGTTTCCGCAAAGAGGGGGAATTAGTGGTCTCGTTGCATTGTGATAGTTATCAGGAGGCTATCTGTGAAGCTTCTTTTGTGATTGATAAAGAAAATGAGGAGTGGGTATGTCGTATAGGCTGTGTACAAGGTAACAAAAGTGCCGAAACTGAGAATGCTATCAAAGAACTACAAAAACAAATGTATGCTCTTCGCCCTAAAGCCCTGATGATATTTATCATTCAGGAACTTAGCAGGCAATTAGGTTGCTCTGCTTTGTATGGGGTAGGCAGTAAGATACAGGCACATAACAAAAAACACTTTATTCATATAGAATGGTTGCACAAACTCAGTTTTAGTTATGACACATTGTGGAAAGAGGCCAATGGCACTCCCGATAAAGATGGGTGGTTCAAGCTCCCTATTGAAATGCACCGCAAACCAATGGAAGAGATCAAATCGAGCAAGAGGTCGCTCTATCGCTATAGGTATGAGATGTTAGACAAAATTGCAACAGAAATAAAAGAGACAATTAATAAATAACAAGATGAAATTAGATATATTAGCTTTTGGGGCACACCCCGATGATGTAGAATTAGGGGCTGCAGGCACCATTGCCAAAGAGATTAGCTTAGGCAGAAGTGTGGGCATTATCGACCTAACACAAGGCGAATTGGGCACACGTGGCAGTGCTGAAATACGACACCAAGAGGCAACCAAAGCCAAAGAGCGATTAGGGGTAAGTATACGCGAAAATTTAAAATTCCGTGATGGTTTTTTCATAAATAACGAAGCTCATCAAATGGAGATTATTAAAAAAATACGTCAATATCAGCCCGAGATAGTGCTTTGCAATGCTATAGACGACCGCCATATCGACCACGGCAAAGGTAGCAAACTCGTGAGTGATGCTTGTTTTCTCAGCGGTTTGCGACGCATCGAAACTACTCTCGACGGTGTAGCACAAACAGCTTGGCGTCCTAAAGTAGTGTATCACTACATTCAGTGGAAGAATATAGTCCCTGATTTTGTGATAGATATCACAGGTTTTATGGAAGCTAAAATGAATGCTGTGTTAGCGTACAGCTCTCAGTTTTACGACAGTAATAGCAATGAGCCCACTACTCCAATTTCTGACAAGAACTTTTTAGATAGCGTTACTTACAGAGCACGAGATTTGGGTAGGCTAATTGGTACAGATTTTGCGGAAGGTTTTACATGTGAGAGAGTTCCCGCCGTGGAATCTCTTTTTAATCTTAAATAACTGAAAAATGAAATTAATATTATTAACTATTGGTATATTACTGCTATGTGTAGCAGGTATGGCAATTAAGATTTGGGGTAAAAAAGGCGGTAAATTTGCTGGTACTTGTGCGAGCCAAAATCCACATTTAAACCCTGAAGGGGAACCTTGCAGTTTCTGCGGTCGCTTACCCGACGAACAAGAGTGCAGAAATAAATAATGGCAGAAGCACTTGCTGAAAATATAGTCGCTGCAAAAGCAGGTAAACAACGAGCTTTTAGTTGGTTGTTGGACGAGTTTTGGACTGATGTGTACAACTTTCAGCTCAAGCGTGTGAATGATGAAGTTGAAGCAGAGGATATTAGCATACAAACATTTGCTAAAGCATTCGATAAGCTCCATACTTACGACGAACGATATTCTTTCCGCACTTGGTTAATTGCTATTTCTAAAAATATTCACATAGATAACCTGAGAAAGCAAAATGAGTCGCTATTGCACTTAGATCGAGAGGAAAAGCAATCTAAAACACTGATAGATGAGACCCCCATCATAGAGGATAGCCTCATTATGGAACAGCAGTTCGACTACCTCTTAAAAAGTATAAAACAACTAAAAGAGCCTTACCGAACGGCAATACAACTGCGCTATTTGCACGAAAAAAGCTATAAAGAGATTGCCGAAGAGATGCAATCACCAATGAGCAGTGTGAAGATTACCCTGCTAAGAGCTAAGAAAATGCTGGCAGAGATATTAAAGAAAAACAGATGAGACCTTTATGTTTCATCTGTTTTTTTATGCTTGTTTTATAAAGCTACGTTCTTGCGGTGGATATCTATGACTTCGGAGATTTGGTATTCATCAAAAAGACTGAGAAGTTCATCTACACCTTCTTCTAATTTTAAATCCATTTCTTCTGGATAAATAGGCAAAATACAATAGAAATTGATAATTGTACCGTCTTTGGTGTGTAACTTTAAGAAGTCCTGTGGTGCCGATAAGTAAGGGGGCATTAGCAGTATACAACCGAAATCGGTATTGGCAATAGGTTCGGCATCGGGACCATTAGGGATAGTGTGTCCTTCGGCCATCCACGTTTTGTACTGATGAGGAAAACGCGCTATCATTTTAAGGAAGTAGATAGGCCAATAGTTATCGTCGTCTTTAAAAGCTTCATCGCTGATAGGCCAATCGGCGGGGAGGTAGACCATTAGCTCAGCGTGGCTGTAGTCGTTCGGGTCATCTAAGCCTTCGGGCAAGTACATAGGGTAATCGCTCATACCGGTAGTAAAGAGTACATTGTAAGGCGTTTCGGGGGTAGGTTTAATCCAATGTACATCTATATGCACATATTCTGAGACGATTTCGTGGAATACGCTGTCTATTTTGCCGATATATTTTTCAAAATGGTCACAAATTTCGTCCATATACACACAAGTGCGGTCAGGCAATACAAAATCGCTTCTGTCTTTTTCGGAATAGTTATAAACGTTCGAGCCTCCTTCCGATACATAATCGGGGGTAGGAGCGAAGATATTAGGCAAATCGTTTTCTTCGTCATAAGAAACGGCTTCAATGAGCGAGTGCATATCGTTGTCGTAGTACACGATTCCCTTTTCAATGTCATCAGTAAGGAATTCGAGCCAATCTTCCATAGAGTCGTGGTGCAAATCCATAAAAGAGTCTTCTATAGAATCCAACACCAAATCTATTTCTCCTATCTGACCTATTATACCTTCTTCATCGGGGTCGAGGTCTATGAACATAAAGCGCGCCCCATTGGAGAGGAATGGAATCCATTTAGGATTATAAAATTGGTTTTTTATTACCTTATCCCAGCACATATCAATCGCCTCTTCTTCATCAAAGCGGAGTGACTGCCAATTAGGCACACTCTCCAATTGCTCAAGCCAGTGTTCTTGGGTGCGTTTGATTTCTTCTAAAGGGATAAAACGCAAACCATTAAGGAAGAATACATCGTTTTCGCCTTCTTTTTGTCCGTTGAAAGTCTGGTATAGCTTTCTCACCTCAGAAGGCAAAGTAATACCCATTTCCCCCTCAAATACTGCTATTTGGGTATCCGAAACACCTTTGTTGAGACTTGCAATAAGAGGAGTTGCTTGTTCAAGTATTACGTCTAAAAAACGTTTGACAGTTTTTTCCATAGTCATTTTATACAATAGTTTTTCGCAACAAATGTACGACTTTTCTATTAAAAAACAAATATCATTTTATATTTTTTCGTTTCTCTTTCTAAATATTAAAAATATGGCATATCTTTATGTCATATTTTAATTAAACAAAAGACGTATGGACACTGGAATTACATCAGTTTTGAGCTATTTTGGCTTACTGTCTTTTTTTTCGGTAAGAAAGGTCAGAAAAGTCTATCAATCACTTTTCACTCTTTACCACTCTCTCCTGGCGGTTGATAGATTCTTGGTGAATAGCCTTAAATACCTGAATCACTAAATCCTCACTTAGGTTGCGTTGTTCGCCTTCTGATATCATTTTGCCAAGAATTTCGTGCCAACGTTGGTTTTGCAAAATCGCTACATTATTCGCTTTTTTCAGCATTCCTATCTCATCGGCTACCTCCATACGTCTTTTGAGTAAATCCAATAATTTGTTGTCCAGTATATCAATGCGCGAACGTAAATTACTTAACTGACTCACATAGTCTTCCTCAGCTACCGAAGCCTCGCGAATGCGCAAATCTCTCATTATTTGTATGAGGCGTTCAGGGGTAACCTGTTGTGCTGCATCACTCCACGCAGCATCAGGCGTACAGTGCGTTTCAATCATTAAGCCATCGAAGTTCAAGTCGAGAGCCGTTTGCGATACATCAAAAATCATATCGCGTTTGCCGGTGATATGCGAAGGGTCGCAAATAAGTGGCAAGTCAGGGAACTTGTTTTGCAGTTCAATTACCAATTGCCATTCAGGAATATTGCGGTATTTGGTCTTTTCGTAAGTAGAAAATCCGCGATGTATCACCCCCAAGTTTCTGATGCCTGCGCGTTGTAATCGTTCCAAAGCTCCTATCCATAACGGAAGATCGGGGTTTACAGGATTTTTTACCAAGATAATCTTATCAGTGCCTTCTAGCTCATCGGCTATTTCTTGAATAATAAACGGACTCACAGTAGAGCGCGCTCCTATCCACAACATATCAATATCGTGCTCCAAGGCAAGCTTCACGTGGTCTTTATTGGCTACTTCGGTAGCCGTTTTGAGTCCCGTTTCTTCTTTTACCCGTTGTAGCCATTTGAGCCCTAACGCTCCTACACCTTCAAACATACCTGGGCGGGTACGAGGTTTCCAAATACCTGCACGGAAGAAAGATACATCAGTATCTTTTAGGCTATGTGCTATTTTCAGCACTTGTTCTTCAGTCTCAGCACTGCAAGGTCCAGCAATTACTACGGGGTGGTTAAGGTGTAAGTCATCAAGCCACTGTCTATTTTCTTTGGTTATTTCCATTCTATGGGTCTTATTCTTTTAGTTGTCAGAGGGCAAAGATACAAAAAACTAAAGAATAAGTAATGAAAAACCAAAAAACTCTACATTATCAACTGATAAATCAGCAAAAAAGTAAAATATACCCATTTTCAAATCTTTAATAATTATCTTTATAATCTCTTGCCTTTGCCTTAGTTTTTTCTTACCTTCGTTCATTCTTGATTTGCCTATGCAACTCGCACTCTCATTTACTAATTCCCAAATTCGCTAATTTGCTAGTTTTTCTACCCGCCCGTGTAGCTCGCACCCTCTGCCTGTGTGGCTCACACCACCCGCCTGTGCGTCTCGCACCCTCTTTTGTTTTTCTTAGGCTTGATTCAGCTTCTCTCTATCTTCAAATAAGTCTTGTTTTTCAGACCGATAGCCTTCACCAATTTCTCTTTAAGGCTTGTCCCCCTTCGGGGGTTCGGGGGCTTCTCACTCATCTTTTTCCTATTTGCCCGTGCGGCTCGCACCGTCTGCCTGTGTGGCTCACACCACCCGCCTGTGCGTCTCGCACCTTTGGCAAAGTTGAAATCCACTAATAACCTTCTTTTTATCTCTATCTTAGCTTCAACTTTCCTTCTACTTAGGTTTGTTATTCCTTCGTTCATCGTTCGTCTTTTATTCGTTGTAGAGCCACTGTAGAGCCACTGTAGAGCTACTGTAGAGCCACTGTAGAGCCACTGTAGAGCCACTGTAGAGCCACTGTAGAGCCACTGTAGAGCCACTGTAGAGCCACTGTAGAGCCACTGTAGAGCCACTGTAGAGCCACTGTAGAGCCATTGTAGACCTA